>DATEMW010000465.1:0-9760 GCA_035275385.1 Candidatus Methylomirabilota bacterium
TCTGAACAGGTGCAACAGCCGGCCGATGCCGTTCGGCTGGACCGTGAACCCGTACCGCGGCTGCGAGATGGCGTGCCGCTATTGCTTCGCGCGCTACACGCACGACTATCTCGGGTTGAACGATCCGTCGGCGTTCGAGCGCAGGATCTACGTGAAGGACGCGGACGTAAACCGCCTCACGGCCGAGCTTCGGCGAGCGCGGCGAAGTGGTCGGCTGGTGGCGATGGGGACGGCGACCGATCCCTATCAGCCGGCGGAGGCCCGCTTCGAGGTGACCCGGCGCGTGCTCGAGGCCGCCCGCGCCGTGCCCGGGCTCCAGCTCTCGATCACGACCAAATCCACCCTGGTGATCCGCGACGCCGAGCTCCTGCGCGAGATCTCCGCGGCCTCGGACGTCACGGTCAACGTCTCGATCACCACCGTCGATGCGGCGCTCGCGCGCCGCCTGGAGCCGCGGGCACCCCGGCCCGACTTGCGCTTCGCCGCCATGAAGGCGCTGGGCGACGCCGGTGTCGCCGCGCGGCTGTTCGTCATGCCGATCCTGCCGCACCTGACCGACGCGGAGGCCAATCTATCGGCCTTGTTCGCCACGGCTCGAGACGCCGGAGCCGTGGGCGCCGAGTCCAACGTGCTCTTTCTGAGGCCGGGCACACGCGAGGTGTTCTTCGAGTTCCTCGCTGTCGAGTTTCCGCGGCTGGTTCCCGAGTACCAGCGCCTCTACGCGGGATCGGCCTATGCGCCCGCGGAGTACGTGCGAGAGGTCGAGGCGCGCGCGCGGCGCCTGGCGGACGAGATCGGGTTCAGGGCGCGGCGCCGGGTCGATCGGCCCGATCAGCGCGCGCCGCGGCAGCTGAGCCTCCTCTGGTGAGGCTCAGGGCGCGAACTCCCGGGCGAAGCGCTGCTGCTCGTCGGTCTCGAGCGCGCGCGGATCGTAGATCGCCCTGACGAGCCGAACCGGATCGCCCGTCGCGCCGGCGCGCTTCAGGAGACACGCGAGCACCGTGCCGGTTCGGCCGATTCCCGCGTAGCAGTGCACGTAGATGGTTTCTCGCTGTTCGAGCCGAAGCAAGAGCTCGTCGAGCAGCGCCCCAAAGCCGTCGCCGTCGCCTGGACGGCCGAAGTCGGCGATCGGAAACCGCAAGACGTCGACGGCCGCCGTCTGGTACGCCGCGACGAGATCGTTCGGCATCTCGGCATCGCCCAGGAGACACGCGATCGTGGTGACGCCGCGATCGAGCAGGATCTTGACGCCGTCTCTGAACCGGTTCGACGCGCGCTGCGAGCGGTCGCGCGGCTCGGGCCCGGCCGTCCGCGGCGCGGCGATGAAGTCGGGTCGCGGGCCGCAGATCAACCGGCCTCCCGAAGGCAGCACGGAGTGGACGATCGTGACCACGGCGAATCAGAAGAGCGAGAGCTGGGCCGACTCGGGCTCGGGCGGCGGCGGCCGAAGGCCGTCGAGCTCGGCGAAGGCGCGAAAGCGGTCCCAGATCTCGAGGACCTTCGTCTGGTAGTACTCGACGTTCTCGTCCGGACGCGCCGGGTCCCAGAGGGCGGCCAGCTTTGCGTACTCGTTGACGGTGACGTTGGCGCCGCGGCCGGCGACGTAGTACGAGACTTGATCGCCGGGCTGCATCGCGCGCCCGGACGCGGAAGCGAGCTCGTACGCCGCCGACGCCGCCCGCAGCCCGGCGCGCACCTTGTCCCGGTACGCCTCGATCGAGTCCTGCAGCGTCTCGGTCCGCGCGAAGGCGCGAAGCTCCACGCGATGCGCGGCGAAGTCGCCGAGCCAGCGGTCGATGATCGAGCGCATCTCCACGCGCCGCCCGTTCACGAGAAAGCGCACGATCTCGCCGATGATCTGGCGCTGGAAGGGCTCGAGGCCGCGCGAGCGAAACGCCGAGCCCTTGAGGCTCAGGCGCCCGCGCTCGTCGAGCAGCGCGTAGGTCTTCATCTTGTAGCTGAACATCGCCGCGTAGCGGCCGTCGAGCTCGAGCTGGATCCCGGAGGGCAGGCCGTCGGTGAGCCGCTCCAGCAGGCGCTCGTCGTCCGCCGTGGAGTGATCGGGCGGCGGCACGAAGTAGACGCCGTCGGTGTCGGCCTCGACCGGGACCGCGCCGAGCTTCTCCAGCGCCGCGAGGATCGCGGTGACGACCGCGCGGCCTTCGGCCGTGACCCGGTCGGCCGCATCGAAGTCGTTCCAGTGCCCGCCGCTGAACGCCAGATAGCCGTAGAACGCGTTGATCAAGATCTTGAACGACTGCTGGAGCGCGCCGAGGTGCGCTCGCTCCGCGGGCTCCCGGGCTTCGCGCGCCAGCCGCTTGGCGCGTACGCGAAAGTCGCGCAGGTGCTGCAAGAGCTCGGGGAACACGCCGAGCATGTCCGAGGCGGGCGCGATCGTCTTGGCGAGCATCAGCGAGGGATACAGCGAGGTGACGTCGACGTGCAGGACGGGGCGCGCGACGCCTTCCTGAAAGATCGCGGTGTAGCCGCCGCCGACGGGGCCTACCGGTCCGGGTAGCGGGACGGCCTGGCCGCGCGCGAGATACTCGCGCAGCACCAGCGCGTCGATCTTCGCCGCCGCGCCGCGCAGCGTGCACGACTGATAATCGAAGGGCACGGTCTGGGCCTGCGCGAAATAGGGCGGCGCCAGGATCGCGCCGATCGCGAGTGTCTCGACCGCGTCGTCGCCGGCATAGGCCATCAGGGTCTCGGGCGCCTCGCTGAACAGCCGCGTGATCTGCGAGCCGTCGACGTACGTGCGCTCCTCGGCGGCGACGCCGAAGTGGCGGGCGAGGTCCTTCAGGCCGAAGCCCGGCAGGTCACGCGTGCCCGCGTCGTGCAGCTGGGCCAGGATCCACGTGTCGATCACGTGGCGGCCGGCGACCTCGTAGCGCCGGTAGCCGATCGTACGCTCGGCGATCTGCAGTCGCGCCACCCGGCTCCGCAGGCTCTCGCCGCCGCGGCCCCAGCCGAGCGTCACGCGATGCAGCCGCGCCCGCGCCTCCACGTATTCCAGGTCGAACCGGAAGATGTTGTGGCCCTCGATCACGTCCGGATCCCGCTCGCGGATGATCCGAGAGCATTCCTCGAGCAGCGCACGCTCGTCGAGCCGGTCACCGCGGATGACGTGCCGGAAGCCGGTCGTGTCGGCGAGCGCCACCGCGATGATCCGATCACCCGGGCGCGCGGGGTTCGGGAACTCGTGGCCCTCGGTCGTCATCACCTCGATGTCGAGCGCCAGGCGGCGCAGGTCGCCGAACACGAGGCCGCCAAACGAGGTCCGCCCGCTCTGGAGCAGATACTGATGAACGGAGTCGCTCAGGAAGAGATACGGCGCGCCGGGCGCGTTCCAGAGCTGGCCCGACTGCTCGCGGCAGCGATCGCGCGCGCCGAGCGCCTCGGCCCATGAGCCGAAGCGAGCTCGCCACGAGAGCGCACCCGGGCCCTCGAGCGCGTCGACGTCGAGCAATCCCGGCGCGTTCTTCACGAGCTCGCGGTCGGCGAGCAGCAGGAACGGCGAGAAAGGGACGGTTTCAGTGACGGTGGCGGCGCCCGTGCGCCGGTAGAGCCGGATCGCTCGGCCGCCCTCGGCGAGATCGAAGGCAACGAGCGCCGGGCTCGGGTCGCGTCCGAAGAGCAGCGGCGCGTGCTCGAGGGTGAGGATGGCGTCAGAATACCCGCGGCGTCGCGCCCCTTCAAGCTTCGCCGCGCGTTGGGCTGCGGTGTATGCTCGAATCATGCTCCGACGTTCGCTGTCGGCGCTTTATGCTTTGCTCCTGATCGCCGGCTGCGCCTCTTCGAATTCTTCGTTTCAGAACGCGACCCCCGGCACGCCGCTCACGGTGCCGGCGTGGGAGCTCCGGCCGGCCGGTTCTGGGCCGTTTCCAGCGGTCGTCCTGATGCACGGCTGCGCCGGCGTGTCGGAGTCGAACCACGAGTGGTCGCGATGGTTCCGCGATCAAGGGTACGTGGCGCTGCTGGTCGACAGCTGGGGGCCGCGGCGCGTGGGCGCGTCATGCTCGCCGAGCTTGCCGGACGTTCCCAACACCGAGCGGTTCGACGACGCGGTCGGTGCGCTGCGATACCTGCAGGCCAAGCCCTACGTCGATCCGGCGCGCATCGGCGTCATCGGCTGGTCGAACGGCGGCGTGTTCGCGCTCTCGCTGGTCAACGCGCCGAGCCTCGAACGCGCGCGCCTGCGCGGAGTGGCCATGCCCGAGCCCGGCTTTCGCGCGTCGATCGCGTTTTACCCGGGCGGCTGCTACTCGCTCGTCGACGAGCTCGTGATTCGCCCGCTGCTGGTGATGATCGGCGACGCGGACGACTGGACCGATCCCGGGCCGTGCGTGGCGATGGTGGAGGCGATGCGGCGGCGGGGCGCGGATGCGCGGATCGTGCTCTATCCGCGCGCCTATCACTACTTCGACGTCATCGGTCAGCCGCGGACGTATCTGGCCGAGGTCGCGAACCACAACAAGCCCAACGAGTGCTGCGGCGCGACCGTCGCCTTCGATCCGGGCGCCTTCGCGGACTCGCGCCGCCGGGCCGCGGAGTTCTTCGGCTATCATTTGAAAGGCAAGTAGCCCCGACCTCATGGACACCTCCGTCGAGCTCGTCCGTCATCTCCTGCAGAGCATCGTGTACATCCACACGAAGGTCTCGAGCGATCATCCGTCGACGCGCATCCTCGGCAACGAGCGGCTCGGCAGCGGCGTCGTGGTCGATGCGTCGGGTCTGATCCTGACGGTCAACTACGTCGTGATGGGCGGCTCGACGATCTCGGTCGCGTTCCAGAAAGGGCGCCGCGCGAAGGCCGAGCTGGTGGCGCAAGACTTCGAGGTGGGCCTGGCGCTGATCAAGGTGAACCGCCAGGGGCTCGTCGCGGCGGAGGTCGGAACGGGTGACGTGGTCGACCGCTGCGACGAGGTCGTGCTGCTCGGGTCGATGGGGCCGCAGGAGCGGCGCGCCACCAGCGGCGTCGTCACCTACGTCGGCGAGTTCGAGTCGTACTGGGAGTATCTGCTCGACCGCGCGATCATCTCGAATGCGCCCAACCCGGGCTACGGCGGCGGCGGGATCTTCTCGACGTCCGGGCGCCTGGCCGGCACCGTGTCGCTGAACCTCAACGAGATCGCGCGCAGCTCACTGGCGATCCCGACCGATTTCTACCGGTCGCATCGCGACGAGATGGTCCGCTACGGACGGGTCGTCAGCCGTCCGCGGCGCGCCTGGCTCGGCGTCTTCGCGCAGGTCATCGAGGAGGGCGTGGTGGTCGCGGGGGTCGTACCCGACGGACCCGGCGACCGGGGCGGTCTGCAGGAAGGCGACGTGATCATGTCGCTCAACGCCGAGGAGGTCGGCAGCCGCCGCGACCTCTACATGAGCCTCTGGCGCCACGAGCCGGGCGAGGCGCTGACGCTCGAGGTGATGCGCGACAACAAGATGCGACGCTTCGAGGTGAAGGGCGGCGACCGCGCCCACTTCTTCCGCCAGTTGTGACCGCGTCCCCGCGAGGGGCAGTCTCACGCTTCATCGCTGCCGACGGCTTCTTCATGAGCGCCGGCCTCGCGTTCTTCTTCCTGGTGTGCCTGATCCCGCTCCTGCTCCTCGGCGTCTCGATGGTCGGGTTCGTGCTCTCGACCCAGGAGGCCGCCCGCCACGTCGTCGGCCAGCTCGCGCAGCAGTTCCCGGTCTATCAGGCGCAGATCAGCCGCGTGCTCCTCCGGATCGTCGAGACGCGCACGGCCTCCGGCCTTCTGGGCACGGCCGCGCTCGTGCTGTTCTCGACGCCGCTGATGAGCGCATCGCGGCTGATCCTGCACCGTCTGCTCGGCGTCAAGGGCGACGGCGGCTTCTTGCGCAACCTGGTGCGCGACAGTTGGATGGCGCTCCTGCTGAGCTTGCTGCTCTTCACCGTGAGCACGATGACCTGGCTCTACCACGCCTTCCGCGCGCTGGCGGTCAACACGCTGCCGGTCCCGCCGCGCTGGTTCGAGCTGGCGGCGCTCCCGCTGAGCTTGGCGCTCTCGACGGTGATGTTCTACTGCGCCTACCGGTACGTCCCGCGCCGTCAGGTGAAGATCGCGCCGGCACTGGCCGGGGCCATCCTGGCCAGCGTGCTGTGGGAGATCGCCAAGCAGCTGTTCCGGTTCTACATTCAGCGGGTCAGCCTCTACAACGAGATCTACGGGCCGCTGGCCGTCCTGGTCGCGTTCGCGATGTTCGTCTACTACTCGGCGGTCGTGTTCGTGTTCTCTGGCGCGTTCGTCGCCGCCCTCGACTCGCGGCGGAACTGACCCCCGGCCTCTGTGTTATCGTCGTCCGGCTGCTGACTGTGCAGCAGGGGGACGCTCATCATGATGCTCAAGGGAAAAATCGCGGTCGTGACGGGAGCCGGGCGCGGCATCGGCCGTGAGATCGCGCTCTTGATGGCGCGGCACGGCGCGCAGGTCGTGGTCAACGACTACGGCGGCTCGGCCGCCGGGACCGGCGCCGAAAGCACGCCCGCGGACGAAGTGGTGAACGAGATCAACAAGGCCGGCGGCAAGGCCGTGGCCAACTACGAGTCGGTCGCGTCGATGGCGGGCGGCCAGGCGATCGTCAAGACGGCGGTCGACACCTTCGGGCGCGTCGACATCGTCGTGAACAACGCCGGGATCCTCCGGGACCGCATGATCTTCAACATGACGGAAGAGGAGTGGGACGCCGTCATCAACACGCATCTGAAGGGCAGCTTCGCGGTGACCCGCGCGGCGGCGCCGCTGATGCGCGAGCAGAAGTGGGGACGGGTCATCAACATGACGTCGACGTCGGGCCTGATCGGCAACGTCGGCCAGGCCAACTACGCCGCCGCGAAGCTCGGCATCTTCGGTCTCACCAAGGCGGTGGCGCTCGACATGGGGCGCTACAACGTGACCGCGAACTGCATCTCGCCGTTCGCGTGGACGCGGATGATCGGCACGATCCCGACCGAGACCGAGGTGCAGAAGGCGAGGGTCGAAAAGATCAAGAAGCTCTCGCCCGCGCACATCGCGCCGGTGGCGGTGTTCCTGGCGAGCGATGCGGCCCGCGACGTCAACGGACAGGTCTTCGGCGTGCGCGGCAAGGAGATCATGCTGTTCAGCCACGAGCGCCCGATCATGCGGGTGCACAACTCCGATGGCTGGACGCCAGAGAGCTTCGCCGAGGTCTTCCCGGGTACTCTGCAGCACCACCTGGTGCCGCACGTCACGTCAGGCCAGTACTTCAACTACGATCCGCTCGTGTAGCGGCAAAAGGGCTTTCCATGATCGACATGACGCTCGAGATGGCGGAAACGGCAGTGAAAGCGGCACAGGCGAAGGCCCGTGCGCTCCGCGCCCCGATGACGGTGACGGTGGTCGACGAGGCCGGCCGCCTCGTGCTGAGCGCTCGCGGCGACGGCACCGGCTTTTTCAGCACCGAGACCTCGCGGGCCAAGGCGATGGCGGCGGCCTCGTTCAAGAAGCGCACGGCCGAGCTGGCCGACATGGTCGCCAAGGGCGGCTTCTGGTCCATCGCGCCGACGGTGTTGCAGGGCCAGATCCTGCCGACGCTCGGCGGCTCGCCGATCATGCGCGGCGGCCGGCTCATCGGCGCGATCGGCTGCGGCGGCGGGACGGGCGAGCAAGACCAGGAGTGCTCCGACGCCGGCGCGGGGGCGGTCGGCGGCTAGGCGTATCCGTCAGGGGAGCCAGTAGCGGCGCGCGTAGAGCAGGGTGAGGACTGCGCCGACGACGATGACGATGCGGCGCATCAGCTCGGACGGCAGCACGCGGGCCAGCTTTCCGCCGATGAAACCGCCGATGATCGCGCCGCTCATCACGACCAGGGTGGGCGTCCACGCCACGGTTCCCTTCAGCACGAACACCGCGACCGCGACGAAGCTCGTCAGCGCCGACAACAGATTCTTGATCACGTTGCTCGCGCGGAACTCGTCGGCGCGCGTGACGGACAGGATCGCCAGGATCATCACGCTCATGCCCGCGCCGAAGTAGCCGCCGTAGACCGCCACCGGCGCGAACAGGAGCGCCTCCGAGCCGGTTGACGGCGCGCCGCCGGCGGCGCGCGACGCGATCCAGAGCCTGATCCGGCCGGCGAGGGCGAACAGGACCGTCGCGAACCCGATCAGCAGCGGGACCACGGTGGTGAAGGCCTTCTCCGGCGTGGCCAGTAAGAGGGCCGCGCCGGCGCCGCTTCCGACGATCGAGATCAGCGCCAGGCCCGCGAACGATCGGTCCCAGCGCGGAATGTGCTCGCGGTCGGCCAGCGCGGCGGCGAGGTTACCGGGCGTCAGCGCCACGGTGTTCGACGCATTGGCCACGATCGGCGGCAGGCCCGCGGCGAGGAGCGCCGGGAACGTGATCAGCGAGGCGCCGCCGACCATCGCGGTGACGATGCCGCCGGCGAGCCCGGCGGCGAACAACAGGATCCCGGCCGAAGCGTCCACGATGCGCGCCTACGCCGTCGCCCTGGGCCTCAGCACGACGAGCGCGACCGCGCCGACCACCGTCACGACGAGCCCCAGGATCTCCGGCGTGCGGGGGCCGTAGTCGAGCTCGACTGTCTGCGCGCCGGCCGCGCGATCGAGTCGCACCTGCAGATCGCCCAGGCGTCCGCGTCGCGTCTCGACGGGCGCGCCCTGCGCGCGGGCGCGCCAGAGCGGATAGTACGCGGTGCGCGTCGACACCCACTCGTCGCCCTCGGGCGCCAGGCTCATCTGCCAGCGGCCTCGGCCGATCGCGCGCGGGAGCTCGATCCCGTGGCGGCGGACGTACATGAGAAACGGCGCCGGCGCATCGGCTCTGGCAAACGCGCCGTTTTCCTCCACGGCCCGCAGCCGCGCGGCGTCTTCGTCGATCGCGACGACCGCGCTGATGCCGAGCGCGTCCGCATAGCGGTTGAAGGCCTCGGGCTCGAGCATCTCCAGCGGCCGACCGAACAGCGAGATGCCGTCGAGCTGCTCGACCAGGCGCGTGATCGCGCCCGGCCCGGCATCGCCTCGATACGTCAGCGCGGCGATCGGCGAGGGATGGGTGAAGGTGCCGTTGACGATCGCGCGCCCCGAGAACACCGGCGCCAGCGCGGTCACGTGCGTGTGCGGGCGATACCACTCCCGGCCTGCCGCCCCGCCGTAGACGAGCGGCACCGCCGACCTGACGAAGAGCACGCGGCCCGGCGGCGCCGCACGCAGCGCGGCCCAGAGGTCAGGGAGCCGCAGCCCGCGCTCGATCGACGCCAGCGACGGCCACTCGGCCGCGCGGGGCCAGAGCGTCAGCGCTCGCGACTGGCTCGCCCAGAACGGCGCGATCACCAGGAGCACGCCCGCGAGCCCGGTGAAAATCTCGCGGCGCGGAAAGAGCGGGGCGGCGCCTTCCGGTGTCGGCCGCACGCCCGACCAGCCCAGGCCGGCCGCCATGATCAACGCGATCCAGGCGCCGTCGACGACGCGATTGGCGGGCAACCAGCGCAGGCCGAGCGGCTCGAGCGCGAACCGAACGACGAGGACGACGGCGATCATCACCCACGGAAGAAGCACGACGACCCGCGCGCTCGCCGCGGCGCCGCGTGAGCGCGCGAGTGCCACCAGCGCCAGGAGTGCCAGCGCGAGCCCGAGCGCGCCGATGGCCGGAGCTTCGCCCCACGCGAGCGCGCGCGAGTTGTCGAGCCGGACGATCAGGGGCAGGGTCCAGAAGCCGGTCAGCGCCGCGGCGACCGCGAGGCTCAGCGCGCCCGCGACCAG
>DATEMW010000466.1:0-7681 GCA_035275385.1 Candidatus Methylomirabilota bacterium
TTGCCTTGTGCCGTAGGCATGGCGAGCGAGGGGCCGAACCGCAGCCCACGCTGGCGGGTCGCGATTCTCGACGATCACGAGCGCTCGCGCGCGGCGCTCCGGGCCGCGATCTGGGCGGCGGGCGGCGAGGTGGTCGGCGAGGCCGTGCGCTGCGCCGACGCGGTCGCGTTGGTGCGGCGCGGGACGCCCGACGTCGCCGTGTGCGCCGTCGGCCTTCCGGACGGCGACGGCGTGGAGGTGGCGCGCCAGCTCATCGAGACGGGCTGTCCCGTCGTCCTCTTCACCAGCCACACGCGGCAGGAGCTCGTCGACCGGGCCCGCTCGGCTGGCGTGATGTCCTACCTGCTCAAGCCACTCCGCTCCGCGGAGCTGGCGCCCGTCCTCGATCTGGCCGTGGCGCGGTTCAGCGAGACCCGCGACCTGCGGCGCTCGCTCGAGGAGCGCAAGATCATCGAGCGCGCGAAGGGGCGCCTGATGGCGCGCTACCAGTTGAGCGAGGACGACGCGTTTCGCCGGCTTCGCCGAGCCGCGATGGACAGCCGCCGGCCCATGGTCGACATCGCCAAGGCTCTGCTCGTGTCGGAGTCAGTCGCCTCCGACATGCCCACGCATTGAGCATTCGGTAGACCGCGCGCAGTCCAAGCTCTCGAAAAGAAACACCTCCAGTTCCGGTACGGCCTTTGCTCTTAGCGAGGCCAGCCCGCGGCCAGAGACGCCCGCGGCAGGCGCGCCAATGACGTCGCGACCGAGATCAACCCACACGAAAGGAGACGGAAATGGCGCAGTTCTCACGTCGCGACTTCATCAAGGGAGGGTTGCTCGCGTCCACCGCCGTCGGCGCTGGCCTGAGCTTCCCGAACGTGCTCAGAGCACAGGACACCGTCAAGATCGGCATCCTGCACTCGCTCTCGGGCACGATGGCCATCAGCGAGGTCTCGCTGCGGGACACCGTTCTCATGGCCGTCGAGGAGATCAACGCGAAGGGCGGCGTGATGGGCAAGAAGATCGCGCCCGTCGTCGTCGACCCGGCCTCGAACTGGGACCTCTTCGCCGAAAAGGCCAAGCAGCTCCTCTTGCAAGACAAGGTGGCGGTGGTCTTCGGCTGCTGGACATCGGTCAGCCGCAAGTCCGTGCTGCCCGTCTTCGAGAACAACAACGGCCTGCTCTTCTACCCGGTCCAGTACGAAGGTGAGGAGTGCTCGAAGAACGTCTTCTACACGGGCGCCACGCCGAATCAGCAGCTGATCCCGGGCGCCGAGTACCTGATGTCGAAGGAAGGCGGTGGGTTCAAGAAGTTCTATCTGCTGGGGACGGACTACGTGTTCCCGCGCACCGCCAACAAGATCCTGAGAGCGTTCCTGGTTGCCAAGGGCGTGCCGGCGGACAACATCGCCGAGGAGTACACGCCGTTCAACCATCAGGACTACCAGACGATCGTCGGCAAGATCAAACGCTTCTCGTCCGGCGGTAACGCCTGCGTGCTCTCGACGATCAACGGCGACTCGAACGTACCCTTCTACAAGGAATTCGCCAACCAGGGTCTGCGCTCCGAGAACGCGCCGATCATGGCGTACAGCGTCGCCGAGGACGAGCTGCGCGGCATGGACACCTCGGCCCTCGTCGGCCACCTGGCGGCGTGGAACTACTTCCAATCGGTCGAGACCGCGAACAACAAGAAGTTCGTGCAGGCCTTCAAGGCGTACGCGAAGAAGGCGAACCTGCCGGGCGGCGACAAGCGCGTGACCGACGATCCGATGGAAGCCGCGTACTTCGGCGTCTACATCTGGAAGCAGGCGGTCGAGAAGGCCAAGAGCTTCGAGGTCGACGCGGTCCGCAAGGCCGTCTACGGACAGACGTTCGCGGCGCCGAGCGGCACGATCAAGATGCACGAGTACAACCACCACACGTATCGGCCGGTGCTCATCGGCGAGATCCTCAAGGATGGGCAGTTCAAGATCATCTCGCGCACGAAGGGCCTGGTCGAGCCGGAGCCGTGGAGCAAGTACACGAGCCCCGACAAGGGCTGCGACTGGGTCAAGCATCAGGGCACGTATCAGAAGAAGGCGTGATCTCTCGTCTCGCCGTCCTCCTTTCGCTGGTCGTGTGGCTCGCCGCGGGTGCGGCGGGCCACGCGGCCGCCGCTCCCGCGCCGTCTCCCGAGGTGACGGCGGCGCTGACCGATCTCACCGGCGAGGATGCCGAGAAGCGCGAAGCCGCCGTGAACGTGCTCGGCACGACTCGCGATCCGAAGTGGATCCAGTTCCTCGGCGCGCTGCGCGACGGCAGCGTCTACGCGCGCACGCGCGCCGGCAAGCTGGAGCTGGTGGTCGGCGGCTCCAAGGCCACGAAGGGCGACCAGGACGTCATCGACATCGCCGGCGCCTACGAGCGCGAGCCGCTCGGCACGGTGCCGCTCTCCGAGCTGAAGGAAGTTCCGGCCGACCGGCGGCTTCGCCTGGCCATCAAACCGTTTCTCGACGCTGACGAGACTCAAGTCCAGCTCGCCGATCCCGATCCGAACGTACGCCGAGGCGCGGCGATCAAGCTCGGCAACCAGGCGGCGGCCGGCACGGCACCGGTCGTCGAGGCCGCGCTGAAGAAGGAAACTGATCGCTGGGCGCACCATGCACTCGCCGAGGCGCTCGCGCTGATCAAGCTCGCCAACGGCACGGGCGACGAGCGTGCGGACGCGGCGCAGACGCTCGGCGGCCTTCACTCCGAGAGCGCGGTGCCGGCGCTGCAGCGGCTGGCCGCCGACGGCGGGGCGACGCCGGCCGAGCGCGCCGCGGCCACGTACGCGATCCGTCGCATCGAGCGCTGGGGATTGCTGACCCGCACGGTGGAGACGTTGTTCCAGGGCGCTTCGCTCGGCTCGATCTTGTTGTTGATGGCCCTCGGCCTCGCCGTGGTGTTCGGGCTGATGGGCGTGATCAACATGGCGCACGGCGAGCTCATGGCGCTCGGCGCCTACGCGACGTTCGTCGTCCAGAACTGGTTTCGCGCGACGTGGCCGGCGTACTTCGACTCGTATTTTCTGGTGGCGCTGCCGGTCTCGTTTCTGGTGGCGGCGGCCGTGGGGCTGGTTCTGGAGCGCGGCGTGATCAGGTTCCTCTACGGGCGTCCGCTGGAGACCTTGCTCCTGACGTGGGGCGCCTCGCTCATCATCCAGCAGGGCCTGCGCCTCTGGTTCGGCGCCGCCAACGTGGACGTGAGCTCGCCGTCGTGGCTGTCGGGCGGCGCCACGGTGATGGTGGGGCTCACCTTGCCGTACAACCGCATCTTTATCATCGGGCTCGCCACGGTGGCCGTCGCCGCGATGTACTGGCTGCTCTTCAGAACCAACGCAGGCCTGCGCATCCGCGCCGTGACGCAGAACCGCGCGATGAGCTCGTGCCTGGGCGTGCGGGCCGGCGTGGTCGACGCGACGACGTTCGCGTTTGGCGCGGGCCTGGCCGGGCTCGCCGGCTGTGCGCTGACGCAGATCGGCAACGTCGGACCGTCGCTCGGCCAGAACTACATCGTCGACTCGTTCATGGTGGTCGTGACCGGCGGCGTCGGCAAGCTCGCCGGGACAATCCTCGCTTCGGCCGGGCTCGGCGGCCTCACGAAGGGCATCGAGCCGGCGCTGGGTGCGGTGTTCGGCAAGGTCGCGATCCTGATCGGCGTCATCCTCTTCTTGCAGCGGCGGCCGGCCGGGCTCTTCGCCACGCGGGGACGGAATGCCGAAGCGTGAGATCACGGCCCTCGCCGTCGCGGGCTTCGTCCTCGCGGTGGCGCTGCCGGTGTGCAACATGCTACCGGCCGGCTCACCGTTCTCGGTCTCGAACTTCACCCTGAACCTGTTCGGCAAGTTTCTGACTTACGCGATCCTGGCCCTCGGCCTCGATCTCTTGTGGGGCTACGCGGGCGTGCTCTCGTTGGGCCACGGCGTGTTCTTCGGTCTCGGCGCGTACGCGATGGGCATGCACCTGATGCTGGAGATCGGCTCGAAGAGCGTCTACCAGAGCTCGCTGCCGGACTTCATGGTCTGGAACCAGGTCAAGACGTTGCCGCTCTTCTGGTGGCCCTTCCACAGCGGCGCCTTCACCTTGCTGGCCATCGTGCTGGTGCCGGCGCTGTTCGGCTTCGCCTTCGGATATCTGGCGTTCCGCAGCCGCATCCGCGGCGTCTATTTTTCGATCATCACCCAGGCGCTGGCGCTGAGCGCGTGGCTCGTGTTCAACCGGAACGAGATGAATCTCGGCGGCACCAACGGCCTGGCCGATTTCAAGACGATCTTCGGCTTCCCGCTCAACCAGCCGGCGACCCAGCGCGGGCTCTACGTGCTCACGGCACTCGTCCTGATCGGCGCGTATCTCCTCTGCCGCTGGATCACCTTGACCCGCGCGGGCAAGGTGCTCGTCGCGATCCGCGACAGCGAGACGCGGGTGCTGTTCTCGGGCTACTCGCCGGCGGCCTACAAGCTCTTCGTGTTCGTCGTGTCTGCAGCGCTCGCCGGCATCGCCGGCGCGCTGTACGCGCCGCAGGTCGGCATCATCACGCCCGCGAAGATCGGCGTGCTGCCGTCCATCGAGATGGTGGTGTGGGTGGCGGCGGGCGGCCGCGGCACGCTCTACGGCGCGGTGCTCGGAGCGTTCGGCGTCAACTGGATCCAGAGCTGGCTCACCACGAGCTACCCGGACCTGTGGCTGCTCTTCCTCGGCGGCCTCTTCATGGGTGCGGTGCTCTTCTTCCCCGATGGGATCGTCGGCGCGCTCGGGCGGCTCGGCGCGCGCGTGCGGCGCATCGTCTCGCGCCGGACCGACCCGGCGGTCTCGACGCCCAGCGTCTCGCTCGGACGGCCGACGCCATGACGCCGCCCGCGGCGACGGCGCCCGTGACGCACGCCACCAGCATCATCTATCTCGAAGACGTCACCGTGAACTACGACGGGTTCAAGGCGCTGAGCCGGCTGAACTTCTTCATGGAACGGCGCGAGCTTCGCGTCGTGATCGGCCCCAACGGCGCCGGCAAGACCACCTTGCTCGACGTCATCTCGGGACGGGTGAAGCCCGAGAGCGGCCGCGTGATCTTCGGCCACAGCACCGACCTCTTGCCGCTGCGCGAGAACCAGATCGCCCAGCTCGGGGTAGGGCGGAAGTTCCAGACGCCCTCGGTGTTCGTGAATCTCACCGTCTGGGACAACGTCGAGCTGTCGCTCCGCCGCGCCTCCAAGGGGGTCTTCGCCGCGCTTCGCCGGACCGAGGCGCGCGAGGAGCGGGACCGGATCGCACAGACATTGCAAACGGTGAAACTCGAGGCGAAAGCCGAGAGCATGGCCGGCGCCCTGTCGCATGGCGAGAAGCAGTGGCTCGAGATCGGTATGGTGATCGCGCAGGACCCGGAGCTCCTGCTGGTCGACGAGCCCGTCGCCGGGATGACCGACGAGGAGACGGCGCGCACCGGCGAGCTGCTCGAATCGATCGCCGCGGACCGCTCGGTGCTCGTGATCGAGCACGACATGGAGTTCGTGCGGCAGATCGCGCGTCAGGTGACCGTGCTCCATCAGGGGACGGTGCTGTGCGAAGGCCCGGTCGAGCAGGTCCAGAACGACCCGCGGGTTCTCGAAGTCTATCTCGGACGCAAGCGCGAAGGCGCCGATGCTGTCCATTAGCGGGCTCGACGTCGCTTACGGCCAGTCCCAGGTGCTGTGGGGCGTCGACCTCGACGTGCGCGCCGGCGAGCTGGTCTGTCTCATGGGACGCAACGGCGTGGGCAAGACCACCTTGCTGAAGACGACGATGGGCCTCTTGCCGGCCCGCGGCGGGCGCGTGGGATTCGACGGCGCGGATATCACGACGTGGTCGCCCGATCGACGGGCGCGCGCCGGTATCGGCTACGTGCCGCAGGGGCGCGAGATCTTCCCGCATCTCTCGGTCGAAGAAAATTTGAAGATGGCGCTCCTGGGCTGCGGCCGCTCGGGCTCGCTCGACGAGCCGCTGGCCCTGTTTCCCGCGCTCAAGCCGCTCCTGGCCCGCAAGGGCGGCGTGCTCTCGGGCGGCGAGCAGCAGATGCTCGCGATCGGCCGCGCGCTGCTCACGAAGCCGAAGCTCTTGATGCTCGACGAGCCGACCGAAGGCATCCAGCCCTCGATCATCCTCGAGATCGAAGCGGCGCTGCGGCGGATCAAGGCCGAGCTCAAGCTGGCCGTCCTCTTGGTCGAGCAGTACCTTGACTTCGCCGAGCGACTCGCCGACAAGTACGTGATCATGGCCAAGGGCGCCGTCGTCGCCTCGGGTGCGACGCGCGACCTCCGGCCCGAGATGGTCAGACAGCACCTGGCGGTTTAAGCGGAGGCGCAACGATGCACCTCACCCCGCGTGAGCAGGAGAAGCTTCTCGTTTTCACGGCGGCCGAAGTCGCGCGACGTCGACGCGGCCGCGGCCTCAAGCTGAACTATCCCGAGGCGCTGGCCCTGATCACCGCCGAGATCCTGGAGGGGATCCGCGACGGCCGCACGGTGTCCGAGCTGATGGCGGCCGGCCTCGACATCCTCGGGCGCGACGACGTCATGGAGGGCGTGCCGGAGATGCTCGAGGAGGTCCAGGTCGAGGGCACGTTCCCCGACGGCACCAAGCTCGTCACGATTCACCATCCGATCCGCTAGCGGACCGCGCGAGACCGAGGAGGCCACCGTGATTCCGGGCGAGTACGTGCTGGGCGAGGGCGACATCATCGCGAACCAGGGCCGCCGCACGGTCGAGATGACCGTGACCAACACCGGCGACCGGCCGATCCAGGTCGGCTCGCACTTTCACTTCTTCGAGGTCAATCGCGCGCTGCGCTTCGATCGCGCGCAGGCCTTCGGCATGCGGCTCAACGTGCCGGCCGGCACCGCGGTGCGCTTCGAGCCCGGCGACGAGAAACGGGTGACCCTGGTCGAGCTCGGCGGCGCGCGCAAGGTCTACGGGCTGAACGCGCTGACCGAGGGTGGCGGGCGCGATCAGGCGCTGGCGAAGCTCGCGGCGTGGGAGCGACGCTCGTGACCTTGCGCCTGACCCGGCGACAATACGCGGATCTCTACGGGCCGACGACGGGCGATCGGGTGCGCCTGGCCGACACCGAGCTGTTCATCCGAATCGAGCGCGATCTGACCACCGCGGGCGAGGAAGCAAAGTTCGGCGGCGGCAAGGTGATTCGCGACGGCATGGGCCAGGCCGTGCGCGCCACGCGCGCCTCCGGCGCGCTCGACCTCGTGATCACCAACGCGGTCATCGTGGATCACTGGGGCATCGTGAAGGCCGACATCGGCATCCGCGACGGGCGCATCGTCGCGATCGGCAAGGCCGGCAATCCCGACCTCATGACGGGCGTGACCGAAGGCATGGTGGTCGGCGCCTCGACGGAGGTCATCGCGGGCGAGGGGAAGATCGTCACCGCGGGCGGGCTCGACTCGCACATCCACTTCATCTGTCCCCAGCTCGTCGACGAGGCGATCAGCGCGGGGCTGACCACCCTGATCGGCGGCGGCACCGGCCCCGCGACCGGCACCAACGCGACGACGTGCACGGCGGGCGCCTGGAACATCCATCGCATGCTCGAGGCGGCCGAGGCGTTCCCGATCAACCTCGGCTTTCTCGGCAAGGGCAACGCCTCGGCGCCGGATCCGCTGCGCGAGCAGATCGCGGCGGGCGCAATCGGG
>DATEMW010000467.1:0-3896 GCA_035275385.1 Candidatus Methylomirabilota bacterium
GCTCACCGGCAAGGCCCCGGCCTGCCACGCGGCGCCGAGCACGATCATGTTGGCGGCCATGTGGTCGTCGAACAGCGTCTCGGCCAGCCCGAGCGCGTCGAGGAACACGTTCTCGTCCTTGCGGGTCACGCGGTTGATCGACGTGATGAGCCCGTTGGCCTCGGGGAACTCGACCGCCGTCGAAGTCACCATCGCGCCGGTCGGCACCTGGCTGGTCGAGATGACCGCGATCGTCCGGTCCGGCTGCGCGTGATCGAGATTCTGCGGCGAGGTCGCCACGAGGATGTCGTAGCCGAGGTAGCAGTCGGCCGAGCCGGCGGCCACCTTGCTCGACACCTGCGTAGCCCGGTCGAGGATCTTCAGGTGCGAGACCACCGGACCGCCCTTCTGGCTGAGCCCGGTCTGATCGAGGCCGCGGACGTGCTTGCCGTCGAGCAGCGCCGCCGTGCCGAGGATCTGGTTCACGGTCACCACGCCGGTGCCGCCGATGCCCATCATGAAGACGTTCGCCTCGTTCGGAACTCTCCGCTCGGGCTCGGGCAACGTGCGGTCGACCTTGTAGACGCGCCGCTCCTTCTTCTTCGGATCCGCGAGCGGCACCACGGTCAGGAAGGACGGGCAGTCGCCCTTCAGGCACGAGTAATCCTTGTTGCAGGACGACTGGTGGATCTGCGTCTTGCGGCCGAACTCGGTCTCGACGGGATGCACCGACAGGCAGTTGCTCTTCACGCCGCAGTCGCCGCACCCCTCGCAGACCGCCTCGTTGATGAAGACGCGCATCTCCGGGTCGGGCAGCCGGCCGCGCTTGCGCAGGCGGCGCTTCTCGGCCGCGCAGCGCTGGTCATAGACGAGCGCCGTCACGCCGGGAATGTCGCGCAGCAGCCGCTGCGCTTCGTCGAGCCGATCGCGATGCCAGACTTCGACACCGGGCGCCCATACGGTGGTCTTCGGGTATTTGTCGGGCTCGTCGGTCATCACGATGATGCGCTTGACGCCTTCGGCCCCGATCGAGCGCGTCAGCTCGGGCACGGGCATCGCACCGGCGGCGTCCTGACCGCCCGTCATCGCCACCGCCGAGTTGTAGAGGATCTTGTAGGTGATGTTCGCGCCCGAGGCCACCGCCTGGCGGATCGCCAGCGAGCCCGAGTGAAAGAACGTCCCGTCGCCCAGGTTCTGAAACAGGTGCTTCGTCTCGGTGAAGGGCGCGATCCCGACCCACTGCACGCCCTCGCCGCCCATGTGCGTGAGCCCCATGGTCCGGCGGTCCATCAGGAGCGCCATCCCGTGGCAGCCGATGCCGGCGCTCGCCATCGAGCCCTCGGGGAGCACCGTCGACCGGTTGTGGGGACAGCCCGAGCAGAAGTAGGGCTGCCGCGCCAGCGTCAGCGGCGCGGGCCGCTGGCGCAGCGCCTCGAGCAGCGCCACGCGCGCGGTGATCGAGTCGAGATGGATGCGGCGCTCGAGGCGCGTCGCGAGGATCTGGGCGATGCGATCGGCGTCGAGCTCCGCGTCGGCTGGAACGAGCGGGCGGCCCTGCTCGTCGTGCTTGCCGACCACCCGCGGACGCTCGTTGAGGTTGTAGAGGATGTCGCGGATGAAGAGCTCGCAGAAGGCGCGCTTCTCCTCGATCACCATCAGCTCTTCGAGCCCCTGGGCAAACTCGCGAACGGTGCCCGGCTCCATCGGGAACATCATCTCGATCTGCATGAGCCGGATGCCGTAGTGCCGGAGCGCCGCGTTGTCGAGACCGAGCTCGGCGAGCGCCTCGCGCAGGTCGTAGTACGTCTTGCCGGCGGCGGCGATCCCGAGCCACGCGTTCGGCGTCGGCAGCGTGATGCGGTTCAGCTTGTTCACCGCGGCGAAGGCCTTCGCCGCCTCGAGCCGTCCGTAGTGGATCTCGCGCTCGGCGTCGAGCCCCCACGGCGGCATCAGCAGCGGATTCTGCCGCGCCTGCCAGGGCCGCCCTTCATAGAGGAAGCCGGGATCGGCGACGACGATCCGGTTGGGCGCGACCTCGGCCGTCCCGATCTCGTCGGCCACGTTCGTCACGATCTTGAACCCGACCCAGAGCCCCGAGTAGCGGGACAGCTCGAAGCCGAGGCGCCCGAGGTCGAGGATCTCCTGCGCGTTGCCGGGATACAGCACTGGGAACAGCGCGTCGTAGAACGCCACCTCGGAGTGCGACGGAATCGTGGACGATTTCGACAGCGGATCGTCGCCGCCGAGCGCCAGCACGCCGCCGTGCTTGCCGACACCGGCGAAGTTGGCGTGCTTGAAGATGTCGCCGGTGCGATCGACGCCGGGGCCCTTGCCGTACCACATCCCGAGCACGCCGTCGTACTTCGGCTGCGGGAACAGATTCGCGAGCTGGCTGCCGTAGACGGCCGTCGCGCCGAGGTCTTCGTTCACGCCGGAGAGAAACACGACGTTGTGCTGCCGGAGAAGATCCGGGTTGCGCTCGAGCGTGAGATCGAGCCCGCCGAGCGGCGAGCCACGATAGCCGGAGATCAGCGTCGCGGTATTGAGCCCGCGCCGCTTATCGGCGCGGTGCTGGTCGAGCGGCAACCGCACCAGCGCCTGAATGCCCGAGAGGAAGATCTGGCCTTCCTCCTGGCGGTACTTGGCGTCCAGAGTGAAATCACGCTTGATCGCCATGGGTCTCCTCTCGAAGTAACTGCACACGTATGATACGGGTCGCCAAGGGTGAGGTGCAAATCGGCGCAGCTAGATCGGGCGCCAGAGACCCCGCCCGTCTTCTCGCGCCTCGCGCTGCAACTTCACGAAAAGCTCCTGGTAGCGCACGTTCGGCGGGACGGTCATCACGTGCGCGTAGCCCAGGCGAATCAGCTCGGCGTTGATCATCGTGTCGCCGACCCAGACGTAGGCCAGAAGCCGTCCCCAGCGATCCCGCGTCCGCACGTCGAGCTCGAGCCGGACGCGACGGCTTTCGACCAGCCCGCGATTGACGGTGGCCGCCGCGCGGCCGCCGGGCTCTTCACCCTTGACCGGATGATGGATCTCGGGACTGTCGAGGCCGATGTAGCGAACTTTCTCGACGCGGTCGGCGAGCTGAACGTGGATGGTGTCGCCGTCGACGACGCGAACGACCGTGCCCTCGATCGCGGCGCCGGCGCCTGCGCTGCCGGCACCGAGCAGCGGCAGCAGCAGCAGCGCGAGCCACCATCGCGCGGGCGCCACGCCGCCACGGTGTCACCGCGGATCGGCACGTGTCAAGATTTGGAGACGCGGGAGACGGGAAGCTGGCGCTGCGAGGTGCGAGAAGCGGACTACTGGACGCGGAACATGGCGTAGCCGAGCGACTTCAGCTGGGTGTCGACGAACGGCTGATGGCGGCGGTCGCCGCTCCGGCGCTCGACGGACTCCCCGCTGGCCTCGGTCACGCGGCGGTCACTACCCGAACGGCGATCCAGGAAGACCTCGACGTTCTCTTCGGACTTGAACTGGCGCGTGAGGTACTCGCAGAGGCTCATCTGGTCCCGCGCGACGATGAAGTAATGCCGGGTCATGACTGCCACATCACAATTCTCTACGAAACGCGCGTGAGGGTCAAGGTTGGCGGAGCCTGCCGAGGGCCCGTTGGGCCCGTCGTGCTTTCTTGGAAAGTCGGCGCGGATTGCCGCGCTTTCCACGATCCATTTCCTCCTCCGGCTCCTCCTTTATAGCGGCGGCTTCCATACCGCTGAGACCCGGCTCGGGCGCCCTTTCCGGAACATCGAGGGCGTCCAGAAATTGCTCGGCGGTCAGCACGGCGCAGCCGGCCCGACGCGCCGCGTCCTGGATCTTTCGGTCCGAGCTGACGACGGCGGCGCCGCTTCGAAGCTGTCGCGCGAGCCTCATGAGCTCGTCGTCGGCCGTCAAGGGCGGACGCGAGAAGA
>DATEMW010000468.1:0-3960 GCA_035275385.1 Candidatus Methylomirabilota bacterium
CCGCCGCGGCCGCCATCGCCCCGCTCGCCTTGCCCGCTCCCAGCAGAAAGACGCGGGCGTAGCGCGAGTCGATCTGCAGATGGCGTCGCACGAGCGGCGCCACGTCGCCGGCCGCGAGCGCCGCGTCCCAGATGGCGCGCATGGCGTCGCGCGGCGTCACGACTGGAGCTTGAGGAGGCGCTCTCCCGCGTCCCGAAGCATGTCGTCGGTCTTCGGGAAGCAAAACCGGATCTTCGTGCGGCCGAGCTCGGGGTGGGCGTAGAAAGAGGAGCCCGGCACCGTCGCGACACCGACGTGCTTGATGAGCCACATCGCGAAGGCGGTGTCGTCGGGGACGTCGAAGCGCTTCATGAAGTGCGCGACGTCGGTCAGGATGTAGTAGGCGCCCTTCGGCTTCCACGCCACGAAGCCGGCCTTCTCGACGTAGCCCCACAAGAGGTCGCGCCGCGCCTGGTAGGCCTGGCGCAGCCGGACGTAGTACGACTCGGGCAGCTCGAGCGCGGTGACGGCGGCCTCCTGCAGCGGGTGCGGCGCGCCGACCGTGACGAAGTCGTGGGCGCGGCGGATGCCGACCGCCAGATCGGGCGGCGCGATCGCGTAGCCGACCCGCCAGCCCGTCACTGAGTAGGACTTCGAGATGCCGGAGATCGTGATCGTGCGCTCGGCCATGCCCGGCAAGGTCGCGATCGGCGTGTGGCCGAGGCCGTCGTAGACGATGTGCTCGTAGATCTCGTCGGTGATCGCCAAGAGATCGTGCTCGCGGCAGAGTTCGGCGATGATCTCGAGCTCCTGGCGCGAGAAGACCTTCCCGGTCGGGTTGTTGGGGCTGTTGAAGATGATCGCCCGCGTGCGCGGCGTGACGGCCCGGCGCAGCCGATCCGGATCGAACGTGAAGTCCGGCGGCTCGAGCGGCACGAACGTGGGCTGAGCGCCCGAGATGATGCAGCCCGGCCCGTAGTTTTCGTAGAACGGCTCGAAGATGATGACTTCGTCGCCCGGGTTCAGCACGGCCAGCAGGGTCGACAGCATCGTCTCGGTCGAGCCGCAGCAGATCGTCACGTGGCGGTCGGGCTCGATGTCCATCCCGTAGAACCGGCGGTACTTCGCGGCGATGGCCCGTCTGAGGCTCGGCGTGCCCCAGGTGATCGCGTACTGGTGGAAGTCACCGTCGATCGCGCGATGCGCCGCCTCGATGAGCTCGGGCGGCGGCGGGAAGTTCGGCATGCCCTGCGCCAGGTTCACGCCGCCGAGCTGGTCGACGACGCGGGTCATCTCGCGGATGACCGACTCGGTGAACCCCTGGACGCGCCGGGAGATGCCTGGCACTAGGGGACTGGATTGAAATGGGGGACCGCGACGGGCCCCCCAAGCCCCCCGCGCTCGGAGACGCCCCGGCCAAGCCGGGTCGCCCCTCGAAGTGGCGGGGTCATCACGGGACGACTACGTCGCGCTCGATCGGATCGACCTGGACGCCCTTGTCCTTGAGCCACTTGACGCCGCGCTCGAGGGCCTTCTCGTCGGCCTCGAGCTCGAGCGCCATCCAGCCATGGTCGGCCTTCACGTCGGCGCGGCGGATGTTGATCACGATGTCGAAGTCCTTCACGAGCCGGTAGACGATCGGTTCCTGGATGAGCGCAGTCGGGAAGGTCAGCCGGACACGCATGCGCGTCATCGTGAGCACCGCGGCGTCTAGCCTCCCGCGATGGCGGGCACGATCGAGACCTCGTCGCCGTCCTTCAGGGCCGTCTTCTTGGCCTGGAGGAACCGGATGTCCTCCTGGTTGACGTAGATATTGATGAAGCGACGCAGCTCGCCGCTTTCGTCGAGCAAGCGGTCTTTCAGACCCGGGTACTGCCGCTCGAGATCGCCGATGAGGCTGTCGACCGTTTCGCCCTTGGCCTGAATCTCCGCGCTCCCCTTCGTCAGGGTGCGCAGTGGTGTGGGAATCCGTACGAGCACCGCCATCGTTTCCTCCTACGACGTTTGGGACTTGAGATCGGCCAGCGCGCGGTCGAACGCCGACAGCGAGGGCTTGATCTTCACGTGCGCTTCCAGACTATCTTGTAAACAATCCGGCGTCTTGAGCCCGTTGCCCGTGATGCAGATCACGATCGACTCGTCGCGCGGGATGATACCCCGCTCGATGAGCTTCTTGGCCGCGGCCACCGTGACGCCGCCCGCGGTCTCGGTGAAGATGCCTTCCGTGCGGGCCAGCAGCAGCATGCCCTCGACGATCTCCTCGTCGGTGGCGTGCTCGCCCGAGCCGCCCGACTCCTTGGCGGTCTTGTAGGCGTAGTAGCCGTCGGCCGGGTTGCCGATCGCGAGCGACTTGGCGATCGTCGACGGGCGCACGGGCACCAGCACGTCGGTATCGTTCTTGATCATCGTGACGATCGGCCCGCAGCCCAGCGCCTGTGCGGCGTACATCTTGGCGCTGCTCGTCTCGTCGATCAGGCCCAGGAGCTTGAGCTCCTTGATCGCCTTCCAGATCTTCGTGATCAGCGAGCCGCCCGCGCACGGGACGACGATGTGCGCCGGGGTCTTCCAGCCGAGCTGCTCGACGATCTCGTAGCCGTAGCTCTTCGAGCCCTCGGAGTAGTACGGCCGGAAGTTCACGTTCACGAACGCCCAGCGGTACTTGTCCGCGATCTCGGAGCAGAGCCGGTTGACCTCGTCGTACGTGCCGTGCACGGCGACGAGCGTCGGGTCGTAGACGAGGGTCGCGATCACCTTGCCCTGCTCGAGGTCGGCCGGGATGAAGATGTACGACTTCAGCCGGCCCTCGGCGGCATGCGCGGCGACGGAGTTCGCGAGGTTGCCCGTCGAGGCGCAGGCGACGGTGTCGAAGCCGAACTCGCGCGCCTTCGTGACCGCGACCGACACGACGCGATCCTTGAACGACCAGGTGGGATGGCAGACCGAGTCGTTCTTCACCCAGATCTCGCGGCAGCCGAGCTCGTCCGCCAGGTTCTTCGCGCGGATCAGCGGCGTGAAGCCGACGTGGTGGCCCACCGCGACGTCGCCGTCGATCGGCAGGAGCTCCTTGTAGCGCCACATGCTCGGCGGCCCGGCCTCGATCGAGGCGCGGGTGACGACGCCCTTGAGCGCGTCATACCGATAGTCGACCTCGAGGGGGCCGAAACAGAACTCGCACACGTGGATTGGCGCCGCCGGGAACTGGCGGCCGCACTCGCGACAGCGCAGACCGTTCCGGTTTTCCATTTACGTCTCCATCGGTAGGGGAATTGAGCCCCGAGTTTTGCTGCACCGATAGCAAGACATTTGCATCACTTAACACTCAAGTTCGCACCATGTCAATTGCAGTATGATCCAAATCCGGTGGCTCGCGACGCGCTTTTCCCCTTTGCATTGCTGGCGTTTTACGGGCTCGCGTTCGGCGTCGCGGCGTTCGGCGCCACACCGCCCGCGTTCGACGATCACCCCGGTCAGCTCTATCGCCTCTGGCACGTGATCGCGCGCGGGCCGGCGCCGTGGGCGTGGAATCCGGACTGGTGGGCCGGCTATCCGGAGCTCCAGTTCTACCCGCCGGGATTCGCGTACCTGGGCGCGATCGTGCAGCGCGCGTCCGTGAACGCCGTCCCGGTCGCGAGCGCGTATCAGATCCTCGTGTGGCTCGCCTACCTGGCGCCGGGCGTGACGACGTTCCTGGCGCTGGCGCGCATTCTCAGGAGCGGCTGGCTCGCGCTGCCGGCCGCGTTCGTCGCGCTCACGCTCTCGGCCGGGGTCGCGAGCGGCGTCGAGGGCGGCGTGCACGTCGGGATGCTCGGCGCGCGCCTGGCGTGGGCGCTGATCCCGCTGCTGTTGCTGGTGCTCGTGCCCTGGATCGACGAGGGCGGCCGGCCCTCGCGCGCCGCCGCGGTCATCGTCGCGGCGATCGTCCTGTTCCATCCGGCGGCGCTGCCCGCGGCCGTGGTGGTCGTAGCACTCAGCGCGCTGGCG
>DATEMW010000469.1:0-24997 GCA_035275385.1 Candidatus Methylomirabilota bacterium
ACCGCGTACGACGGCGCCGAGGCGCTCGAGACCGCGAGCGACTTCCACCCCGACGTCGTGCTGCTCGACATCGGCCTGCCGAAGATGGACGGCCACGAAGTGGCCGCGAAGATCCGGCGGGAGCCCTGGGGGCGTCCTGTCTGCCTGATCGCGGTCACGGGTTGGAGCGACGAGGCCGACCGGGCGAAATCGCGGGCCGCGGGCTTCGACCATCACCTCGTCAAACCACTCGACACCGCTCACCTCGCTCAGCTGCTCGACGACGTGGCGCGCTCGGCGCGGGGCTGAGCATGAACGGCTCCGTGAGGGTCGCCGCCGTCGGCGATCTCCATTGCAAGGGCAGCGCTCCCGGCTCGCTGCAGACCCTCTTCTCGCGCGTGGCCGAGAACGCGGACGTCCTGGCGCTGTGCGGCGACCTGACCGATCGCGGCCTGCCCGACGAGGCACGGCTGCTGGCCAAAGAGCTCCAGGCGGTCAAGATTCCCAAGGTCGCCGTCCTCGGAAACCACGACTACGAATCGGAAGCCTCGGGCGAGGTGATCAGCATCCTCGCCGAGGCCCAGGTCACCGTGCTGGACGGCACCGCCGTGGAGATCGCCGGCATCGGCTTCGCCGGCGCGAAGGGCTTCGGCGGCGGCTTCGGCGATCGCGCGCTGCAGGCGTGGGGCGAGGCCGCGACGAAGGTCTTCGTGCGCGAAGCGGTCGACGAGGCGCTCAAGCTCGAGTCGGCGCTGGCGCGCCTGAGAACGCCGGGCCGCGTCGTGCTCCTGCACTATTCGCCGGTCATCGACACCGTGGACGGCGAACCGAGCGAGATCTATCCGTTCCTCGGCTCGAGCCGGCTCGAGGAGCCGGTGAATCGCTACGCCGCCAGCGTGGTCTTCCACGGTCACGCCCACCGCGGGCAGCCCGAGGGCAAGACCGCCGGCGGCATTCCCGTCTACAACGTCGCGCTGCCCCTGCTGCAGCGCCTCTACCCGGACCGCTCGCCGTTCCGGGTCGTCGAAATTCCGGCGGTCCCGGCCGAGCCGGCCCCGCCGCCGGTCACCGTCAAACGAGAGCCTACCCAATGAGCCAGATAGCGCTGCCCGCTCCCCGCCCGCCACGCCCATCCCGCGAGAACGCAACCGCCAGCGTGAAAACGATGCGGTTCTATCGGCGCGTGCTCCGCGAGCTGAGCGCGGCCAACATCGATTTCCTCGTGGGCGGCGGCTACGCACTCGAGCGCTATCTCGGCATCGGCCGCCTCGTGAAGGACCTCGACGTCTTCGTGCGCGCACGCGACGTCCAGAAGGCGCTCGACCTGCTGGCGCAGCGTCTGGGCTGCCACACGGAGCTCACGTTTCCGCACTGGCTCGGCAAGGTTCGCCGGCGCGGCGACCACGTCGACTTCATCTTCAACGCCGGCAATGGCGTCTGCGAGGTGGACGACCACTGGTTCACGTACGCGGTGCCGTCGCGCGTGCTCGACGTGCCGGTGCTCCTGTGTCCGGTCGAGGAGATGATCTGGTCGAAAGCGTTCGTGATGGAGCGCGAGCGGTACGACGGCGCGGACGTCGCGCACCTGCTCCACGCCTGCGCCGGCACCCTCGACTGGGACCGTTTGAGCGCGCGCTTCGGCCAGCACTGGCGCATCCTGTTCGCGAATCTCGTGCTGTTCGGCTTCATCTACCCCTCGGAGCGGCGTCGCATTCCCGAAGCCGTGATGCGCGAGTGCATGCGCCTCTTGGACCACGAGATGCGTCATGCTCCTTCGCGGCGGATCTGCCGGGGCACCCTGACCTCGCGCGCTCAGTACCTCGTGGATCTCGATCTGTGGGGCTACGAGGACGCGCGACTGGCTCCGCACGGCAGCATGAGCGAAGAAGACGCTTCGATCTGGACGGCGGCCATCGACGCGAGCGCCAGCCGCCCCCTCGGCGAACGACCGCGTGAAACCACTGCGCCGAGCACTGAGGGAGTCACCGCGCATGGCTCGGTGTGACGCCGCTTAGCGTGGCGCCGGGCGTGGTGAGGTGTGCGGGGGTGCGGTAGGGCGCGGCCGGACCACGCGGCACGCGCTCGCTGCCCCTCGGCGGCTGGGCTCCATCTGGGCGCGCGACTTCCGACGGGCGCTTGGAGGGAACGGGGCCGCTCGCACCCTACCGCACCCCCGCACACCTCACCACGCCCGGCTCTGCTCTACACCGAGAGCCACACTGGTGCTCGCGCGCACCTCTGGGCATAGGACCCAAAAGAAACAAGACAGGCCGATGGCGGCGGCGAAGGCGGCGAAAGATTCGGAGGGGCCGGTTGTTGCGCGGCTGCGGGAGAGGATTGCGCGGGGGTTCTCGTATGTCGAGGACGTGATGTATGTGGGGCTGGCGGCGATGCTGGGGCTCAGCGCGCTGGTGCTGCTCGGAACGACGGCGTGGACGTTCGCCCGCAGCGTCGCCGGCGGCACCTTGCCGGCGAGCATCATCGGGCTACTGGATCAGCTCCTGCTGGTGCTGCTGATCGTCGAGATCCTGTACACGGTGCACGTGTCGTTCCGCGAGCACGTGCTCACCGCGCCGCCCTTCTTGCTGGTCGCGCTGATCGCCACCGTGCGGCGAATCCTCGTGCTGACGGCCGAGGCGAAGACGACGCTCGAGAACCGGCCCGAGCTGTTCCGCGAGACCGCGCTCGAGCTGGCGCTCCTCACCGGGATGGCGCTGAGCCTGGTCGTGTGCCTCTATATGCTTCGGACGAGGGACGTCGGCTCCCCCGCCACCGCCGAGCGGCGCTAGCGTCTAGACGAACCGCGACATGATCTGGCCGCCGAGCACCTTCATGTAGTAGTGCTGCGTGTCCATGTCGGTCGCGCGAAGGCTCACCCAGATCTTGCGCGCGCCGGCCTCGGCGATCTGCTCGATTCGCTTGATCCAGTCGCTGGCGTTGCCGGCCAGGGCAAACCGCTCGATCGCGTAGTTCGTCAGGCCGAGCGCGTCCATCCGCTTGGGGTTGCGCCCCTCTTGCAGCACGTGGTCGTAGAGCTCGTAGCCGTCCACGTACTCCTGGACCTTCGCCCGGAGCTCATCGGGCAGGTGCTTGCCGTCGAGCCCGAACCGCATCGAGTGATTCAGGATCGACGACACCGACGCTTTCACGCCCTGGATCGCGCGGTCGCGATCGTCGTCGAGCGAGGTCCGCGTGGTGAACCAGATGTCGACGTCGGCGGGATCGCGGCCGGCCTCGCGCGCGCCCGCGTGCACGCGCGCGATCGTGTCCTTGATCACCTCCGGCAAGAGCCCGGTGCCGGCGACAACGCCGTCGCCGATCCGCCCGGCCAGGTGCAGCATCTTTGGCCCCTCGGCGCAGATCGAGATCGGGATGCGCTGCCGCGTCACGGTCGAGGCCCAGCGCACCCGCTGCGGTCGCCCTTGGTAGGTGGCCTCGCCCTTGGCCAGCAGATCGCGCACGCAGGTGACGTAGTCCTCGATGCGCGCGCGCGTGGCGACGTCGTAGCCGATGTTGAGCACGGCACTGTCGCCGCTGGCGATGTCCATGAACGCGCGGCCGCCGGTGAGGCTGTCGATCGAGGCCAGGAACGACGCCATCACCTGGGGCTCGCGCGTGAGCGGGTTCGTGGGTCTCAGGCCGACCCGCGCCCGCGAGGCGCCGAGCGCGATCAAGGTCGCCCTGACGTACGCGTCGCCGCCGATGAACGCGGTATCGTGCGTGCCCACCGCCTCGGCGCCGTAGTCGTTCGCCATCTTCGCCAGGTCGATGAACTTGCGCGTGTCTTTCTCCTGCAGCAGCGGGGTGCCAGGGCTCAGGCTGACGCCGAACGCGACTTTCATTTGGTGTCCTCGCGGTTGGCGGTGCGCGGGCCGCCGCTCACGTAGATGGTCTCTCCCGTCATGAAGCTCGCCTGGTCGGACGCGGCGAAGATGACGGCCCACGCGATCTCCTCTGGGCGCCCCAGGCGCTGCAGCGGCACCTCGCGCGCGGCGCTGGCGATCATCGCGGGCGTCTTCCAGACCTCGAGCACGCCTTCGGTCTCGGTGGGGCCGGGCGCGACGGCGTTGACTGTGACCCCGTATTTCGCCCACTCGGCGCCGAGGCTCTGCGTGAGCACGGTGGCGCCGGCCTTGGCCGCCGCGTACGCGGCCATCCCGCGCGACCCGCTGCGGCCGGCCACCGAGGTGACGTTGACGATGCGGCCCGCCCGCTGCCGGATCATCACGCGCCCGACCGCCTGCGAGAACAGGAACACGCCGGTCAGGTTGGTGGCGATCATCGCATCCCACTCGGCGCGGGGCAGGTCCTCGAGGGCCGCACGGATGCGATAGCCGGCGTTGTTGACGAGGATGTCGATGCGGCCGAACTCGTCCACGGTCCGCGCGACGGCGGCGTCGACCTGCCGCGTATCGCCCACGTCGCACGGGAGCGCCAGCGCCCGACGCCCTTCGGCGCGCACGAGGTCAGCCACCGGCTCCAGTGCGTCCTTGCGCCGGCTGCAAACGGCCACGTGCGCGCCGACCCGGGCGAGCTCGACCGCGATCGCGCGGCCGATCCCCTGGCTCGCCCCGGTCACGATCGCGACGCGATCGCGAAGGGTGTCGGTCGAGAACCCCACCTTACTGGATGACCGAGTGTGGCGTGGCCACCAGGCGCGTCACCTTGATCTGCTCGCGATCGATCAGGTTCGGCACCTTCGGCGCGATCTCGTTCTTCCAGTAATCGCTCTGGTACACGATGTCGTAGAGACGCTTGCGCTCGGCCTCGCTCTCGAAGCGGCGCAGCCAGACGTAGACGCTCTCGTCTTCCTCGCCGACGAAGCTGCCGAGGATGACCATGCCCATCTTGACCTGGAACGGGATGATCTCTTCCTCCATGCACTTCACCCACTTCTCACGCTGGCCGGGACGGATGTGGTATTGCCGCAGCTCGAAGATCATGGGGCCTCCTCCGATAAGGTCCCCAAAGGGTACACCACAGCCGGGCCGCGAGCGTGTATGATCGGGTCGCTGTGATCCGGAACCTGATCGCGCTGTCACCGCCGACTCTGCCCGACACTGCGCCGATCGAATATGTGGAGGCGGCCGCGGCCGCCGGCTACGACGGCGTCGGCCTGCGCCTGGCCGCTTCGCCGCTGTTCCCGTTCCACCCGATCGTCGGCAACGCGCCGCTGATCCGCGAGCTCAAGCTGATCCTGGCGAGCTCCGGGCTGAGCGTGCTCGACATCCTGACCTTCTATCTGCAGCCCCACACCGACGTCGACGCGTTTGCCCCCGCGCTCGAGCTCGGCGCCGAGCTCGGCGCCCGCTACGCGCTGGTGGCCGGCGACGACGCCGACTGGGCGCGCCTGCGAGGCCGCATGGGCCGCTTCTGCGACCTGGCCGCGCAGTTCGGCATGGCCGCCGCGCTCGAGTTCGCGGTGATCCGCCCGCTCGCCACCCTGTCCCAGGCGCTCCGGCTCCTGTCCGAGCTCGGCCGCAAGAACGGCGTGATCTGTCTCGATCCGCTGAACTTCGTGCGCGGCGGCGGCAGCGCGGCGCTCCTACGCGGGCTCGAGCCGCGCTTGTTCCCCTACGCGCAGATCTCGGACGGCGTACTCGAGCCGGGCGAGCCCGATCTCTCGAAGCTCGGCCGGATGAGCCCCAATCAGCGGCGCATGCCGGGCGACGGCACCCTGCCGCTTCGCCACATCCTCGACGCGCTGCCGGCCGGGCTGCCGCTGAGCGTCGAGATCCCGATGCCGCCGACGGTCAAGCTACCGGCGCGCGAGTGGGCGCGGGCGACGGCCGAGAGCACGCGCCGGTTTCTCGAAGGGTACTACCGGACCAAGCCGGGCGGCGCATAGCTCACGTTCACTCGGCTTATTCGCCCGCCGAAGACACTCAGGTACACGAGGCAAATGGTCGTGGACGGGTGCTCCCAGAAGACGCGAGGACTGTCCCCACCCTCCTTGCGCGTCGCAGGACCGTACGTCTTCGTCAAGAATCGTTCGAGTGAGCTGAACGTTCGAGAATTGGCCTGCGGGTCGCCCTGGTCGGCGGGCTTGACGGCGACGGTTTGCAGCGTGCCCGCGGCATCGAAATAGAGGTCGGCCACCAGCGTCTCCGACCCGAGCTCGACGCCCGTCATGGTGACAAGCCGCGCGAGAGCACCGAGCGAAGTCTGGGGGTCGGCCGCGACTGATCGGGCCCGCGGCGCTTCAGCCGACAAGACCTGGTCGGGCGTCATTCCCCACGTCGTCCGATCGAATCCACGCACGGCCGCGTCGGCCGCCGGCTGCACCCGCGGAGCTTCGGAAGGCGCGCAGGCGGCGGCCAGCACGAGGCAGGCCGCAGCCAGCCGAAGAGCACCCATGGGTGGGGAGTCTAGCAAACGGCGGCCGATCGCCTACAGTGGTACAGTCCGCTCGGCGCGCGCCGTCGTCGACGGCTGACTCTTCAACCGGGAGGCATCATGAAACGCAGCGACCAGCGCATCCTGACGACTCACGTCGGTAGCCTGCCCCGCCCCCCTGCCCTCCGCGATTTGCTCGTGAGCCAGGACCGCGGCGAGAAGGTCGACGCCGCCGCGCTCGCCCGCGAGGCCGAGGCGGCCGTGCGCCACGTGGTGGCCAAGCAGCTCGAGGCCGGCGTGGACGTCGGCAACGACGGCGAGCAGCCGCGCGTCGGGTTCTCGACCTATCCGGCCAAGCGGATGCGCGGCTTCGGCGGCGCGAGCAAGCGACGCATGTCGCGCGACATCGCGGAGCACCCGGACTACCTGGCGCGCCTGGCGCGCATGCGTTCGGGCGCCGCGCGCATCAACGACGCTCCGCAAGCGGTCGCGGAGGTGGCGTACACCGATCTCGGCGAGGCCACGGCCGAGTGCGATCTGTTCCAGCGCGGCACGGCCGGCACCAAGGGCTTCACCGAGCCGTTCATGACGGCGGCCTCGCCCGGCGTCATCGCCACGATCATGCTCGACGCGTTCTACGGCTCGCACGAGCGCTACATCCGGGCGCTGGCGCGCGAGATGCGCAAGGAGTACGAGCTGATCGTCGCGCGCGGCTTCGTGCTGCAGCTCGACTGCCCGGACCTGGCCATGGAGCGCGCGCGGTTCTTCCAGGACGAGTCGCTGGACGGCTTTCTCGGCGCGGTCGCGCTGCACATCGACGCGATCAACGAGGCGATCGCGGCGATTCCGCCCGACCGGGTGCGCCTGCACCTCTGCTGGGGCAACTACGACGGGCCGCACACCCACGACGTGCCGCTCGAGCCGCTGCTGCCGATCATCTACCGGGCCAAGGTCGGCGCGCTCTCGATGCCGCTCGCGAGCCCGCGTCACCAGCACGAGCTGAAAGCGTTCCGCAGCCATCCCCTGCCGGGATCGTGGCTGTTCCTGCCTGGTGTCATCGACTCGACGGTCAACGTGGTCGAGCATCCGGAGGTCGTCGCCGACCGGATCACCGCGGCCGTCGGCGCCATCGGCGACCGGACGCGCGTGCTGGCGAGCGTCGACTGCGGCTTCGGCACCTTCGCCGGCTCGCAGCTCGTGGAAGAGAGCGTGGTGTGGGCGAAGCTGAAGACGCTCCGCGAAGGCGCTGACCTCGCGAGCAAGAAACTCTGGGGCTGAGCGCATGGGGGCTGGGGCCGGCGCGCGCACGCTGCAGGGCAAGGCCGCAATCATCACCGGCGCGGCGACGGGGATCGGCCGGGCGACCGCCATCGTGTTCGCGCGGGCGGGTGCGCGACTGACCGTGGCCGACACGCGCGCCGACGAGCTCGAGCGCACGGTCGCTCAGGTGAAGGACGCCGGCGGCGAGGCGGTCGCCGTGACCGCCGATCTCGCGCGGCCCGAGGACTGCGCCAAGGTGGTCGCGGCCGCGATCGAGACCGCCGGCCGGCTCGACGTCGTCTTCAACAACGCCGGCGTGGGCACGATGGTCGTCGGCGGCACCGTCGAGACGATCGAGCTCTACAAGTGGGATCTGGCGTTGGACGTCAACGTGCGCGCGATGTACCTGGTGAGCCGCGCCGCGATCCCCGCGCTGCGCCGCGCGGGCGGCGGCTCGATCATCAACACCGCGTCGGTGAGCGCCTTTCGCGGCTCGGCGTCGCGGCCGAGCCACGCGTACGCCGCGTCGAAGGGCGCGGTGCTCGCGCTCACGCGCGCGATGGCCGCCTCCTACGGGCGCGACCGCATCCGCGTGAACGCGATCTGCCCCGGCACGATCCGCACGCGCCTGACCGCCGACATCATCGAGCGCGTCGAGCGCGAGGCGGCCGAAGGGCGCCAGATCCCGCTCGGCCGAGTCGGCGAGCCTGAGGACGTCGCGCACTGCGCGCTCTTCCTCGCGTCCGACGACGCCTCGTGGATCAGCGGCACCGAGATCGTGGTCGACGGCGGCGCGCTCGCCGCCGCCACCTGAGATCGCTCAGCCGACGAAGACGCCGCCCGACGGGTGCAAGAGCTCACCCGTGAAGTAGGACGCGTCGTCAGAGGCCAGGAACAGCGCGGTCGAAGCGATCTCTTCCGGCTTGCCGTAGCGTCCCATCGGCGTCACGCCCATCGCCCAGCTCGAGCGCGCCGAGTCCGCGCGAATCGCGGCGGTCATCGGCGTCTCGATGAAGCCGGGACCGATCGCGTTCACGCGGATACCCTGGGTCGCGAGCTCCTGCGCCAGGCACTTCGTCAGCATCCAGACGCCCGCCTTGCTGACGCTGTAGGGCGAGCTCGTCGACGGCATCTTCGACATGATCGACGCGAGGTTGATGATGCTGCCGCCGCGCCGGTGCTCGGTCATCCAGCGCGCCACCGCGCGGTTCGAAAACAGCACGCCGTAGAGATTCACGTCGATGACCCGCTTGAACTGCTCCACCGGGATGCTCAGCACGGTGTGCGGCTGATACGACGTCGCCCCGGGCACGCGGACGGCGCCGATACCCGCCGCGGCCACGAGCACGTCGACGGCCCCCAGCGTCTCCACACAACGCTTCACCATCGCGTCGTTCGCCGCCTCGTCGGTGGTATCCACCTGGAGCGCCAGCGACTTGCGCCCGGCCGCGTCGACCATCTGTGCGGTCTCCGTCGCGCCCTTCAGATCGAGGTCGGCGACGCACACGTTCGCCCCCTCCTTCGCGAACCTCACCGCGCAGGCCCGTCCGATTCCGCTGCCGCCGCCGGTGATCAGCGCTACTTTGCCGTCGAGTCTTCCCGCCATCTCGTTATCCCTCCCGAGTCATGGGTACGTGCGATCCGCGCGCCCGAGACTGCGACCGAAGCGGCCCTTCGTCAAGCCGTCGTATGCGGGGGCCGGCCGACGCCCGACGTGCCCGGGCCGTCACGGAGTGTTGCTCGAGGCCCGTGAACCCAGTAACGTAGCGGCCGAACGACGACCAGGAGAGTGCAACGCATGGGACATCTGGACGGAAAGGTTGCGATCGTCACGGGCGCCGGCCGGCTGCGCGGGATCGGCCGGGCAACCGCGGTGGCGCTCGCGAGCGACGGCGCCGACATCGTGGTGACGGGCACGGGCCGCGATCCGGCCTCGTATCCCGACGACGAGAAGAAGGCCGGCTGGAAGGACGTCGAGGGCACCGCGCAGCAAGTCCGCGAGCTTGGCCGGCGCGCGATGACGTGGGTCGGCGACGTGAGCCGCGCCGAGCCGGTCAAGGATCTCGTCGATCGCGTCATGGCCACGTTCGGTCGGATCGACGTGCTCGTGAACAACGCCGCCTACCCGCGCGGCAACGACCGCGTCCCCGTCACCGAGCTCGACGAGACGGTCTGGCATCGCGTGCTCGAGATCAAGCTCACCGGCGCGTTCCTGCTCGCCAAGCGGATCGTGCCGATCATGGTGGCGCAGAAGTGGGGCCGCATCGTCAACCTCTCCTCGGTCGCCGGCAAGCGCGGGAGCCCGAACACCGCCGCCTACAACGTCGCGAACTTCGGCATCCAGGGGTTCACGCAATCCCTCGCGATGGAGCTGGCCCGCCACGGCATCACCGTCAACGCGGTCTGCCCGGGCACGATCGATACCGCGCGCATGGACGTGCTCGGCCGCGGCGCGGGCTGGCAAGGCATCCTCGAGCGTATCCCGATGGGGCGCGCCGCCAGCGACGAGGAGGTCGCCGGGCTCATCCAGTTCCTCTGCTCGCCGGCCGCCGCGTTCATGACGGGCCAGTCGATCAGCATCGACGGCGGCGTCGCGATGTCGTGATCTCCGGGGCCCGGAGACTTGACGTATGATCGGGGCCCGATGAGCGATCGCATGCCCGAGATCCTCACCGTGCGAACGCGGACGCTCGAGATCGGCTACGAGGCCCACGGCGCCGTCGGCGGTATCCCCGTCGTCCTGCTCCATGGTTTCCCCGACGACGCGCGCGCGTTCGACGACGTCGCGCCGCCGCTGGCCGCGGCCGGGTGCCGCGTGCTGGTGCCCTACCTGCGCGGCTACGGCCCGACGCGCTTCCTCGATCCGAGCGAGCCGCGCATGGCGCAGCAGGCCGCGATCGGTCAGGACTTGCTCGAGTTCATGGATGCGCTCGCACTCGGGCCCGCGGCGCTCGCCGGGTACGACTGGGGCGGACGCGCCGCGTGCATCGCCGCGATCCTGGCGCCCGAGCGCGTGCGGGCGCTCGTCACGATCGGCGGCTACAACGTGCAGAACACCGTCACGCCAGCGCCGCCCGCCTCCGCGCGGGCCGAGCGCTCGTACTGGTATCAGTGGTACTTCAACACCGAGCGGGGCCGGCGCGGCCTCGAGCAGAACCGGCGCGACATCTGCCGGCTGCTCTGGGAGGAATGGTCGCCCACCTGGCGATTCGAGCCCGCGACGTTCGAGCGGACGGCGCCGTCCTTCGACAATCCCGATTTCGTACCGGTCGTGATCCACTCGTATCGCCACCGCCACGGCAATGCGCCGGGCGATGGGCGCCTGGACGCGATCGAGCGGCGGCTCGCCGAGCGTCCGCCGATCACGGTGCCGACCGTGATCCTCCACGGCGGCGCCGACACGGTCGGGCCGCCCAAAAGGCCCGAGGCCGAGCTTCCCTACTTTCCGGCGGGAACGGAGCGACGCGTCGTACCCAACGTCGGTCATTTCATGCCGCGCGAGGAGCCGAAGGCAGTGGTCGATGCACTGCTGAAGGTCCTCCACTAGGACAGATCCCCATGCGCATCGAGATCATCTGCACCGGCGACGAGGTGCTGACGGGCAAGATCGTCAACACGAACTTCAGCTACATGACCCAGAAGCTGGAGGACGTGGGGCTGGCGGTCGAGTGGGAGACCACGGTCGGCGACGACCGTGAGAACCTGCTGCTCGCGTTCAAGCTCGCCGGCCAGCGCGCCGATGCGGTCATCGTCAACGGCGGGCTCGGGCCCACGATCGACGATCTCTCACAGGAGATCGCCGCGCAGGCTGCGGGCGTCGAGCTCGTACTGAACGAGGGGTGGCTCAAGACGATGGAAGAGTTCTTCCGTCGCCGGAGCCGCATCATGCCGCCCAACAACACGAAGCAGGCGATGCTGCCGTCGACCGCCGAGGTGATCGACAACCCGATCGGCACGGCGTGCGGCTTCGCGCTCGACATCGGCAAGGCGCGCTTCTTCTTCACGCCGGGCGTGCCGCGCGAGCTCCGGCGCATGCTCGAGGAGCAGATCGTCCCGCGCCTTCTCGCCAAGAGCGGGCTTCAGACCGCGATCTACCTCAAGCGGTTTCATTCCTACGGGCTCGGCGAGTCGCACGTGGACGCGCTCTTGACCGGCGTCGAGACGCTGGTGCCCGACGGCACCGTCAAGCTCGGCTTCCGGGCGCATTACCCGCAGCTCGAGACGAAGCTCACGGTCCGCGGCCGCGACATGGACGACGTCAAGACCAAGCTGGCGCCGGTCGAGCGCGAGGTGCGCAAGCGTCTCGGCAACTTCATCCTGGCCGAGGACGAGCAGACCCTGGAGGGTGTGATCCTGTCGGCGCTGACCGCGCGTCAGGGCTCGCTCACGATCGTCGAGATGTTCACGAGCGGTCAGATCGCGGCGCGCTTCGCGCACTTGCCCGGCGCCGAGAAAGTGTTCCGCCGCGGCATCGTGTCGCGCGCGCTGCCCGAGATCTACGCCGGGGTCGGCCTGGACGGCGACCCGCCGGCGGGCGAGCTCACCAAGGAGACCGCCGAGGCCGTGGCGCAGGCCGCGCGCCGCCGCACCGGCGCCAGCCACGCGCTCGCGGTGCTGATCGATCTCGACGACGGCCCCGACAAGATCGACTTCGGTGGCACCATATGCCTGGCGGTCGCCACCGCCGACGGCGTCGAATCGCGCCGCAGCCGGATCCTCGGCGGGCGCGACTGGGTGCGCCTGGGCGCCACCGAGATGGGGCTCGATTCGCTGCGCCGCTACCTGCAAGGGCTCCCGGTGGCGGAGCGAATCGACTTCGAGAAGACATGATCGACCGCAGCAAGGAGAACCACACATGCTGATCGTCGACGCGCAGATCCACATCTGGAAGGGCCACAAGCCGACGAACCCAAACCATCGCCAGATCGCCGACTACACCGCGGACGACGTGCTCAAGGAGATGGACGAGGGCGGCGTCAACGCCGCGGTGATCCATCCGCCGGGATGGGATCCCAACTCCAACGCACTCGCCGTCGAGGCCGCGCAGCGGCATCCCAACCGGCTCGCGATCCTCGGCAATTTCCCGCTCGACAAGCCCGAGAGCCGCACGGCCCTCGACGCCATGAAGACCAGGCCCGGGATGCTCGGGCTCCGCTTCGCGCTCCTGCAGCCGCATCAGCAGACCTGGCTCACTGACGGTAGCCTCGACTGGCTCTGGACGGCGGCCGAGCGCGCGGGCATGCCGATCGCGCTCCTGGGCCCGGGCCTCCTGCAGATGATCGGGCGTACCGCCGAGCGCCATCCCGGGCTCAAGCTGATCATCGACCACTTCGGCCGTCCCGACGCGCAGTGGTCCAACCTGCCCGAGCTCGTGGCCGCCGCGAAGCATCGGAATGTGGCGCTCAAGGCCACCGGCGCGCCGAGCTATTCGAGCGAGCCCTATCCGCATCGCGACATCCACGGACACATCAGAAAGCTCTACGACGCCTTCGGCCCGGACCGGATGTTCTGGGGCACCGACATCACGCGGATGCCGTGCCCGTGGAAGCAATGCGTGAGCCTGTTCACAGAGGAGCTGCCCTGGCTCTCGGCGAAGGACAAAGAGCTCATCATGGGCCGCGCCCTCTGCAACTGGCTCAACTGGCAGCTCCCGGCCTGAAGCTCGCGCGCGCCGCGGCCCATCCGGGCGCTCTGCCGGCCGCGGTTGCTGCGTTACCGAAGGAGCGAGCGCATGAAACAGATTCTGCTCGATCGCTATGGCGAGCCCGAAGAGGGCCTGCGCTGCGCGGAGGTGCCTGACGTGGGCACGCCGGGCGCCGGCGAGGTGGTCTTCGAGGTGCTTGCGTTCCCGATCAATCCGGCCGACATCTCGTTCTGCCGGGGCACGTATCGACTGAAACCCGAGCTGCCGGCCACGCCCGGCGCCGAATGCGTCGGGCGCGTCCTCGGCATCGGCGCCGGTGTCACGCACGTCAAACCGGGCGACCTCGTCATCAATCTGCAGCGCGAGAACTGGACCCAGCGCCGGCGCGTGAAGGGTGACGACGTCATCGCGGTGTCGGAGGGCATCGACATCCAGCAGGCGGCAATGTTGAGAATCAATCCCGCGACCGCACTGCTGCTCTTGACCGATATCGTCGCGCTGAAGCCGGGCGACTGGATCATTCAGAACGTCGCCAACTCCGCCGTCGGCCGCCTCGCGATCCGGCTGGCGCGCCAGCGCGGCGTGAAGACCGTCAACGTCGTGCGGCGCGAGTCGCTCTTCGGCGAGCTCAAGGCGCTGGGCGCCGACGTGTGCGTGGTCGACGGATCCAATCTCGCCGAAACCGTCAAAACCCAGACGCACGGCGCGCCGATCCGCCTGGGACTCGACGCCGTGTCGGGCCGCGCGACCGGGCGGCTCTCCGCGTGCCTGGCCGAGGGTGGTGTCGTCTGCAACTACGGCTCGATGTCCGGCGAGGATCCGGTCATGTCGCGGAGCGCCCTGGTGTCGGGCGGTCAGACGCTCGTCGGCTTCATCCTGGGCCGCGGGCTCGCCAGCCGCTCGCTCGAGCAGATCCGCGCGATCTACGCCGAGCTCGGCCAGCAGCTGGCGAAGGGCAACCTCTCGGCGCCGGTCGAGATGGTTTACCCGATCGAGGACATCAAGGACGCCGTCGCCCACGCGCAGCGCGGCGAGCGAAGCGGAAAGATCCTGGTCGCGCCGAACGGACCGGTGTAGACGACGCGGCGGCCGGATCTCTCGCGAGAGCCGGCCGCCGTGTCAGCTCGAATGCGGCGCGGCCGCGTCAGCGGCCGTTGTGATTGCCGTCGTGATCCTTGTCGTCGCGCCGGTTGTCCTTGTGGATCTGACCTCGGATCTCGCCCGCCGGGAACGACGTCGTGTGGACGTTGGCGTACGCGGCGTTCGCCCTCAGCGCGTCCACGAACGCCTCGAAGTCGCCGGCGCCGATGTTCTGCGCGGTAGGACCGATCACGCTGGCGGCCGTGAACGTCCCCGAGACGGTGCCCGAATTCACGGGGCAGGCCGGCGTTCCGGCCGGCGGGTTAGCCAGGTTGGAGCAGAAGAACACCATGATGCCGCCGCCGACGTGCCGCCGTCCGAAATGAATATGGGCCTGAGTCACCGTGCCCGTACCCGGCGGCGTGGTGCCGAGGTCCGAATAGGTCAGCGTGAACGTCGCGGTCTTCGCGTTCTTGTCGACCTTCAGATGCAAGGTCCCGGTCCCGTTGGTGCGGATCGCTCCCGTCTGGCCGGCGCCCAGACCTCCGACCTCCTGGAAGCCGTTCAACCGCGCAAAGAATTCCTCGTCCGCGTACGCATAGCTCGCTGAGAACACGAGGAGCGCGACGACCACCACCGCTTCTAGCAGCTTGTTCCGGCGCATGACGTCCTCCATCACGGTTGGTTGAAACGTCCCCCGAAACCGGGGCCCTCCCTCCAGCACGATCGGCCTACGACACGCCCTCCTCCCCTGATTGTTCAAGTGAAATTCCCGTAACGGTCAGGCAGGAGCGAAGCGACAAACGGAATCGCCAGGATTGTGCGCGACGACGTCGACAAGCAACCGCACCTCGTTGGCCCGGAAGCGTCGGTGCCGCCTTAGAAACGGAGGATTCGTCCGCGAGGTTCCCACCTGGGAAGCCGGGCGCGGTGTAAGATCCGGTCTCACATCGTGCCGACCGGAGGTCGCATGAGCCACACATCCCGACGCGCCGCGGCAGAGGGCCTGATCGCCGCCCTGGTGTTGGCCGCCGCCGTCTTCGCGCCGGCGTCGACGCTCGCCGATCCGAGCGAAACCAAACCGGGAGCTGCCGAGGGCGACCCGGATTACGCGGCGGGTAAGGAAGCGCTCGACCGCAAAGACTGGGCGGAAGCCACTCGACGCTTCAGCCAGGCGGCGCTGCGAGACCCGGACAATGCGGATCTCCAGAACTACCTCGGTTTCTCCTACAGGAATGTCGGCAAGCTCGACGACGCGTTCAAGCACTACCGGCGCGCGCTCGAGCTGAATCCTCGGCACCGCGGCGCCCACGAATATGCGGGTGAGGCCTACCTGAAGGTCGGCGACCTCCCGAAGGCTGAGGAGCATCTGGCCGCACTACGTAAAATTTGCCTGCTGCCGTGCGAGGAGCTCAGCGATCTCGAGCGCGAGATCGCTGCCTATCGCAAGCGGACAGGCGCCGGCCGGACACCCTGAGAGCCGCGGGAGCGCCACGCCCGTGATCGGCCGATCCCCGCGACGCAAGGAAGACGAGCGGCTGATCACCGGCCGCGGCCGCTTCATCGACGACATCGCGCCGCCGGGCCTCCTGCACCTGACACTGGTGCGCTCGACTCACGGCAGGGCCCGGCTCGTCGGGATCGACGCAACGGCGGCCCGGGCGCTGCCCGGGGTCGCGGTCTTTCTCGCCGACGATCTGCCCGAGCTCTCCGACCCGCTCCCCGCCTCACGCGCTGACCGCACCAATCCTTACGTGCGCCTGGACACGCCGCGGCCGCAGCGGGCGCTGGCCCGCGGCGAGGCGCGCTACGTCGGCGAGCCGATCGCCGCGGTGATCGCGCCCGATCCCTACCTGGCTGCGGACGCGGCCGAGCTGGTGCGCGTCGAGTACGATCCGCAACCCGCCGTGGTCGATGCCGAAGCCGCGATGAGCGAGTCGTCGCCGGCAGTGCACGAGGGCGCGAGCAACGTCGTCGGCCACGTGGTGAAGCTGATCGGCGACGTCGACCGCGCGTTCGCCGGGGCCGACGTGATCGTCGAGGACCATCCCGCGCACGGGCGCGTGACGTCGATGGCGATCGAGACGCGCGGCCTCTGCGCCGCGTTCGATCCGGCCGTCAATACGATGACCGTGTGGGCGGCGCACCAGGGGCCCTATCACCTCCGCAGCGCCGTCGCGGCGCGGCTCGGGCTTCCCGTCGAGAGCGTGCGGGTGATCGCCCCGGACACCGGCGGCGGGTTCGGTCCGAAGGAAGGCATCTACCCCGAGGACGTGCTGGTCCCCTTGCTCGCCCGCCGGCTCGGCCGGCCCGTGAAGTGGATCCAGACGCGAACTGAATTCCTCTCGAGCTCGCATCAAGCGCGCGAGCAGGCGCACCACGCCCGGCTGGCCGCCACGCCAGACGGGCGCATCCTCGGCCTCGACGTGCGCATCGTGAAGGACGTCGGCGCGTATCACAACTTCTCGGTCCACGAGCCGACGAACACGATCAATCACCTGCCGTCGCAGTACAAGGTGCCGGCCCTGCGCGCCGAGGGCTTTTCAGTTGTCACCAACAAGACGCCGAGCGCGCCGTATCGCGGCGCCGGGCGGCCCGAAGCGATCCTGGTGGTCGAGCGTCTGCTCGATCGGCTCGCGACCCGCCTCGGCCTCGATCCGGCCGAGGTGCGGGCGCGCAACCAGATCGCGCCGCAGGAGATGCCCTATCGCCCGGGGCTCGTCTATCGGGACGGCGTCGCCGTCAGCTACGACGGCGGCGACTATCCGCTCGAGCTCCGGCGCGCGCTCGATCTCCTCGACTACGCGGGCTGGCGCAAGCGCCAGGCCGAATTGCGCGCGCAAGGGCGGCGCATCGGTCTGGGCATCGCGGGTTACCTGGAGGCGGGCGGCAGCGTGCGCCCGGGCGAATGGGCAACCGTCAAGGTCGACGAGCGCGGCCACGTCGAGGTGCTGATCGGCGTGTCGGGCTCGGGCCAGGGGCACGAGACCGTGTTCGCTCAGGTCTGCGCCGAGTACCTCGGGGCGGCATTCGACGACATCCGCGTGCGTGGCGGCGACACGACCTTGGTCCCGTTCGGCTACGGCACCGGCGCCAGCCGGGTCGCGGTGAACACCGGCAACGCCGTCGCGGTCGCCGCGGCCGACGTGAAGGTCAAGGCGTGCAAGGTCGCCGCGGGCTTGCTCGAGTGCGCGCCCGACGACGTGCGCATCGAAGAGGGCCGCGCGTTCGTCGTGGGCGCGCCGGACCGCGCGGTGCCGCTCGCGCAGGTCGCCCGCGTTGCGTTGAGCGATCGAGGCCTGGTCGAGCTCGGCGGTCCGGGGCTCTGGGCGACGAAGTTCTACTCGCCGCCGACGGTGACGTGGTCGAGCGGCGTGCACGCGGCGGTCGTCGAGGTCGACGCCGAGACCGGCCAGCTCGCGATCCTGCGCTACGCGATCGTGCACGACTGCGGCCGCCAGCTCAATCCGATGATCGTCGACGGCCAGATCGTCGGCGGCTTCGCCCAGGGGCTCGGCGTCGTGCTGGGCGAGCACGTCGTCCATGACCAGGACGGCCAGCTCTTGACGAACACCCTGATGGACTATCCGATCCCGCGGGCGGACGACATGCCGCCCCTGGTGATGGAGCATCTCGAGTTCACGACCGACCACAACCCGCTCGGAGTCCGCGGAGTCGGCGAAGGCGCGACCGGCCCGCCGACCGCGGCCATCGCGAACGCGGTTGCGGACGCCTTCGACGGCCGGCTCGACGTGGGCAACCCGGTGTTGACGCCGCACCGGGTCTGGGCACTGCTCCGCCAGGCGGGATTCGCGCGCGACTGAGCGATCGATCAACGCATTCACTGACAAGGTAGTGCGCGTCGCAGGGCGTCGCGGGGCTGGGGCCCCGCCGGCCGAGGCGCGCTTCTAAAGGAGGACGACATGGCGAGACTGACACCGATCACCAGCAAGAACCAGGTCGCGGCGAAGGATCAGGCGATCGTCGACTCGATCGTCGCCAGCCGCGGCGCCCTGCAGGGCCCGTTCACGATGTTCCTGCACTCGCCCGAGCTGGCCGGGCGCCTCGCGCACCTCGGCGCCTACGTCCGCTTCGAGGGCTCGCTCGACATGCGCGTGCGCGTGCTCGCGGCGATGACGGTTGCCCGCGAGCTCGAGGCCGTGTACGTCTGGGGCGCCCAGACCGGCGGTGCGCGCAAGCTCGGCGTGGCCGAGTCGACGATCACGGCGATCCGCGAGAACCACAGCCGCGGCATCCCGGCCGAGGACGCGCAGATCGTCGAGTTCACGCGGCAGCTGATGCGCAAGCACCGGGTCGACGAGGCCACCATGAAGGCGCTGATCGGGCGGTTCGGCAACGACGGCTTCATCCAGCTCACCGGCGCGATCGGCTACTACGCGATGCTGGCGATGACGGTCAATGCGTGCGAGCTCGAAGCGGCGCCCGGCGCCGAAGTGCTCAAGGTCTAGCGGGAGGATCTCATGCGACCCTACGAGGGCATCAAGATCATCGACATCACGCACGTGCTGGCCGGTCCGTTCGCCGCCTACCAGATGGCATTGCTGGGCGCCGACGTCATCAAGGTCGAGCACCCGACGGACTACGACCAGAGCCGCGACACCGGCGGCGATCGCGCGCTCAACCGCCAGCAGATGGGCACGGGCTTTCTCACGCAGGGCTCGAACAAGCGCGCGATCACCCTGAACCTCAAGCACGAGAAGGGCCGCGAAGTCTTGAAGAAGCTCGTGCGCGACGCCGACGTGCTCGTAGAGAACTACCGGTCCGGCGCGTTCCGCGCGCTCGGGCTCGGCTGGGACGATCTCAGCGCGCTCAACCCGCGGCTGATCTATTGCTCGATGACCGCGTTCGGCCAGGAAGGTCCGCGCGGCGTGCAGACAGCGTATGACCAGCTGATCCAGGCGACGTCCGGGATGATGGCGATGACCGGCACGCCCGAGGTGAACCCGATCAAGACCGGTGCCCCGGTCATCGACTACGCGACCGGCACCATGTGCGCGTTCGCGATCTCCGCGGCGCTCTTCCAGCGCGAGCGCACGGGCCGCGGCCAGTACATCGACAGCGCGATGCTCGACGTGTCGTTGATGCTGATGGGCTCGCACATCACGTCGTATCTGCGCAGCGGCAAGGAGCCCAAGCCCAAGGGCAACCAAATGGACCGGGCCTCGAGCCAGCTCTACGAGGCCAAGGATGCGCCGCTGATGATCGCCGCCGGCAACCGCGGCCAGCACGAGCGGCTCTTCCGCGCGGTCGGCCGTCCCGACATTGCCGCGCAGTCGACCCACGACGAGCGCGAGGAGCTCTACGACAAGCAGACCGAGGAGCTTCAGAAGATCATCGGCCAGCGCACGGCCGACGAGTGGGAGCAGTATCTGCAAAGCAGCCACGTCCCGGCCGGGCGTGTGCGGCGTCTCTCGGAGTCGCTCGAGGATCCGCAGCTGAAGGCGCGCAACGTCCTGCACCGCCACGAGAAGATCGAGGGCGTCGAAGGCCCGGTGACCGTACCGCTCGCCGCGTTCAAGTTCGCCCACGGCGGCCCGAGCATCGAGACGCCGCCCCCGCGGCTGGGCCAGCACACCGACGAAGTGCTTGCGAGCCTCGGCTACTCCAAGGCCGACGTCGCGGCGCTACGCGCGGAGGGCGCCATCTAAGAGGAACGGGGGCGTCGCCGTCAGGGCAGAAGGTCGGCGACCGCAATGCGGCTGGACGCGAAGGCGAGCGGGACGACGACAGCAGCTGGCGTCAGCCGCGCCATCGACTGATAGCGCCAGCCGTACAGCCCGGCCGGGTCGGCCTCGGGCAGTCGATAGACCTCGAGGGCGTGATCGACCAGGTTCACGATCCAGTAGTCCTGAATTCCGGCACGCGCATAGAGGCTACCCTTGTGGTCGCGATCGAAGGTGAGGCTCGATTCGGCCACTTCGATGACGAGCACCGGCCGATCGGGATGCGCCTCGCGATAGTCAGCGGGACGTCCGGAAACCACCACGAGATCCGGCTCCGGCTCCGACTCGTCGTCGAGCAAGATCGGCAGCTGCGTCCGGACGAGCCATCCCGGCGGCAACGCCGCTCGCACCGCATACTCGAGCGCCGAGATCGCCGATGCGTGATACACGCCGTGAGGCTCAGCGACGACGAGTTGCCCTCCGAGCAGCTCGAGCGGCTCACCCTCGAACACGCCCAGATCGACGAGCCGTTCGTACTCCACTCGTGTCCAGTGTCGGACCGTCAGCGGCGCTTGCTTCATCGACTCAATCTAGCTCGCTCTGGTCGCTGGATCAATGTCCGCTGCCGCAGACACCAGCCCCTCAACAGCCGGAGCACGTCGACCGGCCGCGGGGTATCATCCGCTCGCGCGTCCTCGAACGCCGAAAGGAGACGCCCATGGCTTCCCTTCTGCGATGCCCGTCGCTGACCATCCTCGGCTTCGCCCTCATGATGCTCGCGGCCGGGCCCGCGTCGTCACAGGCGCCCGCTCGCGGTCACCGGGCCGAGGCGCGCGACATGGAGCTGGTCGGCCACGACGATCTGCAGGGCCGCTCGGCGTACCAGCCGACGATCCACAAGCAAGGCGGGCGCGTGATCGCCTACGTCGGCCATCACGGCGGCAAGGCGCGCAATCCGCTGACCGGCGCCGACGAGGACAACGGCACCTCGATCGTCGACGTCACCGACCCGGCGCATCCGCGCTACCTGACGCACATTCCTGGCGCCTCCGGAGGCGGAGAGCAAGGCGGCGCGCAGATGGCGCGCCTGTGCGATCGGCAGGGCAAGACGTACCTGCTGCGGACGTTCGGCAACGCCGTACCCAACTCGGGCCACGAGGTCTGGGACGTCAGCGATCCGACGCAGCCGCGCAAGGCGAGCACGCTCGTGACGGGCCTCACCTCGACGCACAAGAACTTCTGGGAGTGCGACACGGGCACCGCGTATCTCGTCTCCGGCGATCTTGCCAAGACCAATCCCCTGCAGGCCGGTCCGTCGGGCTGGCGCACCGCACGCATGACGAAGATCTACGACCTCAGCGATCCCGCGAAGCCCGTGTTCGTGCGCGACTTCGGCCTGGCCGGCCAGGAGCCCGGCTCGAGCGTCGCGACGGTGCCGCCCGGGGCACACGGGCCGATCGTGCTCGGCAATCGCGTGTACTTCGCCTACGGCACGAGCGCCGACGGACTCCTGCAGATCGTCGATCGCCAGAAGCTCCTGAGTGGGCCGAAAGAGCCCACTGCGGCGAACCTCAATGCGCCCGAGATCAGCCGGCTCTACATGTCGCCGAACTGGGGCGGGCACACGGCGTTCCCCGTGCTCGGCATGACGATCGGCGACTGGAGCCCGAACACGAAGGGCAACACGCGCGACTTCGTCGTGCTGGTCTCGGAGGCCATCGCAAACGAGTGCCGCGAGTTCCGCCACGCGACGTTCATGGTGGACATCACGACCGAGACGCGCCCATTCTCGGTGGCCACCTTCCAGGTGCCCGAGGCGCTCGGCTCGTTCTGCAAGCGCGGCGGGCGCTTCGGCCCGCACTCGAGCAGCGAGTCGTTCGCGCCGATCTTCTACCGGAAGCTGGTCTTCGTCGCCTACTTCAACGCGGGCGTGCGCGCGGTCGACATCAGGAACCCGTACGCGCCGCGCGAGGCCGCGTTCTACATCCCGGCGACGACAGAGCGCACGGCCGAGCGCTGCGTGACCGAGCCGACGCGCAGCTGCAAGGTCGCGATCCAGACCAACAACGTCGAGGCGGACGAGCGGGGCTACATCTATCTGGCTGACCGCGCGAACACCGGGCTACACATCGTGCGGCTCACCGGCGACGCCGCGAAGATCGTCGGCAATTGATCTAACTCGGGGCCCAGGTGCTGGCGGCGCATTTGGTCCGTGGGCTAGACTTCGGGATTATGCGACTGATCGGGTTCACTCTTCTCCTCAGTCTTACGCTCGGGCTTGTGTCGCCTGCCGCCCAGGAGCAGAAGTCGTCGAAGATCCCGCTCGTCGGACTCTTCCACGTCGGCCTCGACCACGATCCGCCCGGACTCGCGCCGCTGCGCGAGAGCCTCAAACGCCTGGGTTACGAGGAGGGCCGCAACATCCGTCTGGATTATCGAAACCAGGCCGATGAGGATGCCGCGCGCGCGACCGCTGAGGCCTTCGTGCGGGAGCGGGTCGACATCATGATTGCCTTCGAGAACCAGGCGGTACGCGCGGCCCGGGCAGCCACGTCAGAGATTCCAGTGGTATTCGCCCATGTGAGCGATCCCGTCGCCGCCGGCTTCGTGAAGAGCATTGCCCGGCCCGGCGGTAACCTGACCGGCGTCGCGGACTTCGTGGGAGAGCTTCAGGACAAGCGCGTCCAGATCCTCGGTGAAATGGTTCGGCTTCGGCGGCTGCTCATCCTGACGGATCCCACCGACCCCGCCACCCCACGGCTCAGGGCGGACATCGAGCGCGTTGCCCCGCAGCTCAAGGTCCAGCTCGTGGAGCGGCACGCGACCAGCGAGACCGACGTCACGAACGTCTTCGCGTCTCTGAAGAAGGGCGCGGTGGACGGCATGGTGGTCATCTCGCCCAAGCTGATCACGAACTTTCCCGCGCTGATCTTGCGGCTGAGCCTGGAGCACCGGATCCCGCTCGCGTGGCACCGCAAGGCACTGGCCGAGCAAGGTGCGCTTTTCTCCTACGGTCCGAACTTTGCCGCGGTCGGTCAGGACATCGCCGGGTACGTCGACCGCATCCTCAAAGGCGCCAAGCCTGCCGACCTCCCCGTTCAGCAGGTCGCGCGCCTGGAGCTCGTCGTCAACGCCAGGACGGCTAGAACGCTCGGCCTGACGATCCCGCCGTCGGTGCTGAGCAGGGCTGATCAGATCATCGACTAGCGCGGCGCGGGACCGCGAGCGGTGGTGGCTACTCGATCACCTGCTCGGCGCGGAGCAGCACCGACTTCGGTACCGTCAGGCCAAGCGCCCGCGCGGTCTTCAAGTTCAGCGCGAGCTCGAACTTCGTCGGCTGCTCCACGGGCAGATCGGCCGGCCTGGCGCCCTTGAGGACCTTCACGACGTGCTGCGCCGTGCGGCGGAACATCTCCTCGCGGTTGGGCCCCATCGCCAGGAGACCGCCGTCCGACACGTACTCCTTCAAGCCGTACGCCGCCGGCAGCCGGTTGGCCGCGGCGAACTCGATGATCCGCGCGCGCTGTGAGAACAGAAAGAGATCGGGCGTGACGAAGAGCGCGTCGGGCCGCTCGCGCAGGATGGCCGCGAACGCGCCCGGCAGCTCCTCGGGCTTCGTGGCCAGGTAAACGCGGCTCTTGAGCTTCACGGACGGCAGCGCGGCTTCGACGCTCCTGATCGTCGCGGTGTGGCCGGGATTGTTCGGGTTGCCGAGCAACGCCACCCAGGCGGCGGTCGGCTGGATCTCCTTGAGGAACTGCAGCCCCTTGGGCCCGACCTCGGCGAGGCCCGCCGACATGCCGGTGATGTTGCCGCCGGGTCGAGCGAGGCTCGAGACGAATCCGTAGGCGACCGGATCACCGACGTCGGTGATGACGATCGGGATCGTGGTCGTCGCGTCGCGGGCGGCCCGCGCCGCCGGTGAGGCGACCGCGACGATCACGTCGACCTTCGCGCGCACCAGCTCCTGGGCCAGCGGCAGGTACTCGCCGCTTCCGCCCCACCGGGAAAGAATCGCCAGGTTCCGGCCCTCGACGTACCCGAGCTCGAACAGCTCCTGGCGGAAGATGTCGTCGGCCGGACGCGGCGCGACCGCGAGATAGCCGACCCGCGCGATCTTCGCGGCCGCCTGCGCGTGTGCGGTCGCAGCGGCCAGCGCAGAGCCGAGGCCCACGACGACCGCGAGCAGGACTGGGCCGAGCGCCACCTCAGCCGCGCCGCCTTTGCTCTACTTGTCGCCGAGCGGCACGATCGCGTACATCCGCGGCTGACTGCCGACGACCCGCGTGACGTGGCCTTGACCGGTGAGGTCCTCGGCCAGCACGACGTCGCCGGGCCCGACCCGCGCCACCGTGCCGTCGCCCACCTCGATCTCAGCCGTGCCCGAGAGCGAGATCGAATACTGGCGCCTGGGCGCGCAGTGCCAGTTGAGCACGTAGCCCGCCGGCGCCACGCGAAAGGCGATGCCGCTCGCGGACTGCATCGGCGTGCCCTCGCCGTGCGCACCCTCGACGTCGGAGAACGGCTTCATCTCCCACGGCACCTCGGCGATGTGCGACTTTCCGTCCGAGCCGCTGTACACCCGGAACACTTTCGGCATGCGTTCGTCCCCTCGCCGACTCGCGCTCAGCGCGCGGCCGCGGCGGCGGCCTCCGGCATCTGACGGACCACGCGGGTCTCGTGCACCGCCGGCGAGTAGATCTCGAGGACCTCGAGGTCGTCGGAGCAGTCGAGCTCGTTGTGCACGATGCCCGGCGGCTGCAGGATGCAGTCGCCCTTGGTGAACGTGTGCTCGCCGTGGTTCTCGTAGGTGAACTTGATCCAGCCGTTCAGCACGTAGAACATCTGGAAATCGCAGAGGTGCTGGTGCAGGCCGGTCGTGTGGAGCTCGTGGTTGCCGGCCGACTCCTTCTTGATCCGGATCGTGTGCGCGCGGAACTTGCCGTGGGTCGCGTTCTCGATGCCGAGATCGCGGTACTCCATGAAGCTGCGCAGCCCGGTCTTGTAGACGGCG
>DATEMW010000470.1:0-6105 GCA_035275385.1 Candidatus Methylomirabilota bacterium
ATCGCGCTCGAGGAAGGATTCCTCCGCTTCAAGCTCGACGAGCTGACGTCTCTCATCGTGACCTTCGGTCTGACGGTCATCCTCGAGAGCCTGATCCAGTGGATCTGGACCGCCGACTTCCGGCGGCTCGAATCGCCGTACGCGCGCACCTCGTTCAAGCTCGGTCCGCTCTTCATCGGCCTCGGTGGGCTCCTCGCGTTCCTGACGGCGGCGCTCTTGACGCTCGCGACGTGGGCGTGGCTCCGGTGGAGCTATCTCGGCAAGGCCGCCCGCGCCGCCGCTCAGGACGGGCCGATGGCCGGTGCGTTCGGCGTCAACCGCCGCCGCCTGGCGCTGCTGCTCGCCGGGCTGAGCTCGGCCTACGCGGCCATCGCCGGGCTCTTCATCGCGCTCAACCACACGCTGGCGCCCTCCCAGATCTATTCGTGGATCGGCGTGGTGTTCGCCGCCGTGATCATCGGCCGGCTCGGCAACGCGCTCGGCCTGCTCGCCGCGTCGGTCTTCATCGCGGGCAGCGAGGCGCTGACGATGGCGGTGACGGCTCCGGGCTGGGCGCCGCTCGTGTCGTTCACCTTGCTGATCGTGATCCTGCTGCTCCGTCCCGAGCTGTGAGCGCCTCCCGCCTGTCGCCCACGTGGGGACTGGTCGTGGCGGCCCTGGCGCTCGCCCTGGTGTCGGCGCTCAAGCTGCCGGCGTTCTACGAATCGTTCCTCTATCTCGTCTTCTTCTGGATCTCGCTGGCGACCAGCTGGAACATCTTGAGCGGATACGCCGGCTACTTCAGCTTCGGTCACGCCGCGTTCTTCGGCGCCGGCGTTTACACGACGGCGACCTTGACGACGGCGTTCAACGTGCCGTTCCTCCTGAGCCTGCCGGCGGCGGGCCTCGTCGCGGCGCTGCTCGGCAGCGTGATCGCCGCGGTGGTCTTCCGCGTCCGCGGCGTGCGCGGGGAGCTGTTCGGGCTGCTCACGCTCGCGGTCACATTCGTGCTGTCGACGATCGCGCTCAACACGCGGCTCGACGGCGGTCCCGGCGTGTTCCTGGCGGCCGTTCCCGTGCCGATCGTGTTCGGCACACCGGCCACGACGCTCTATCACCTGGCGCTGGCGGTCGCGTTCGTCTCGGTCTTCGCCGCGCTCGCCATCTACCGCTCGCGCTGGGGCATGGGGCTGTTCGCGATCCGCGACGACGAGGACGTCGCCGAGGTGCTCGGCGTCCCGACGTACCGGTACAAGCTGGTGGCCTTCGCGCTCTCGTGCTTCATCGCCGGGCTGATCGGCGGCATCCACGCGATGTTCGTGACGTACGTGACGGTCGCCGAGACCTTTGCCGTCGGCCTGGCCGTCGACGCGATCATGATGGCGGCACTCGGTGGCACGCGCTTCTGGTACGGGCCCGCGCTCGGCGCCGTCATCATCACGACCCTCACCCAGTCGCTCACCGGCGGCGAGAGCGCGGTGCTGAACCGCGCGCTGATCGGCGCGATCTTGATCGCGGTGATCGTCTTCTTGCCGAACGGCGTCGCCGGCGGGCTGCAGCGGCGCTTCCGGCGGGCCGCGCCGGCGTCGGCTGGGGTGAGGACTTCACCGACGGTCGCATCGGTTTCCGAGAGGTTGGAAATGCCGGTGCCCGCCGCCGCGGCGCCCCTGCTCGGCTGCGTCGAGGTGAAGAAGGCGTTTCGCGGGCTGCAGGCGCTGGCCGGCGTGACCCTCGACGTGCGCGCCGGAGAGATTCTCGGTCTCATCGGCCCCAACGGATCCGGCAAGTCGACCTTGATCAACGTGGTCAGCGGCTACTACCGGGTCGACGGCGGGCAGATCCTGCTCGACGGGCGGGACATCGCGCGCGTTCACGCCCACCGGATCGCCGGGCTCGGTCTGGCCCGCACCTACCAGATCCCGCGCTCGTTCCACCGATTGAGCGTCCTCGACAACGTCGCGCTCGCAGCGATGTTCGGTGGCGGCCACGGCCGCGCGACCGGACGCAGCCTCGGCCGCGCGTGGCTGGCTTTCACCGGTCTCGAGGCCAAGGCCGAGGCGCTGCCCGGCGAGCTCAACCTGCTCGAGCGCAAGTTCCTCGACCTCGCGCGCGCGCTCGCGTCCGAGCCTCGACTGGTCCTGCTCGACGAGGTGCTCTCGGGCCTGACCCCGGCGCAGATGACCGACGCGCTGGGGCTCGTGCGCCGCATTCGCGAGCGCGGCACCACCGTCGTCTTCGTCGAGCACATCATGCGCGCGGTGCTCGACCTCGCCGACCGCGTCGTGGTGCTGAGCGGGGGTCGGGTCATCGCCGAAGGCGCTCCCCGCCAGGTCATGCGCGACCCGGACGTCGTCCGGGCCTATCTCGGGAAAGCCTATGCTTGAGATCGATCGCCTCGAGGTCGCCCACGGCGACGCCGTCGCGGTGTGGGACGTCTCGCTCGCGGTCCGAGAACGCGAGCTCGTCACCGTGGTCGGCCCCAACGGCGCGGGGAAGACCACGTTGATCGACGCGATTGCCGGCCTTCTGCCCATTCGCTCGGGCACGGTGCGCCTCGAGGGGCGCGATCTGTCCTCGGTGCCGGCGCATCGGCTTTGCCAGCACGGCGTAGCCCTGGTCCCCGAAGGCCGACGCCTGTTCCCCGCGATGACGGTCGAAGAGAATCTCGAGATCGGCTGCTACGCGCCGGCCGCTCGCCGAAAGCGCGCGCAGAGCCTCGAGCGGGTCTATGCGACGTTTCCGGTGCTGCGCGAGCGCCGGCGCACCATGGCGGGCTCGCTGTCGGGCGGTCAGCAGCAGATGGTTGCGATCGGACGCGCGCTCATGGCGATGCCCCGGCTCTTGCTACTCGACGAGCCGTCGCTCGGTCTGGCGCCGCAGATCGTCGATCAGGTGTTCGAGGTGGTGGCGGGCATCCACGCCGACGGCGTCGCGGTGCTGCTGGTCGAACAGAATATCGTCCAGGCCTTCGCGATCGCCGCGCGCGCGTACGTGCTCGAGCACGGGCGGATCGTCGCCGAGGGCGTGCCGGCCGACCTCGCGCGCGATCCGCGGATCCGCGAGGCTTATCTCGGCCAGCAGTGAATCAGTTCGCCGGGCTCTGCACCCTGAAGTGCTGCTCGGGCACGGGGTAGCGCGCCGCGCTGAACGAGTCGCGGATCATCCGGTTCGTGTCGAAGTAGACCTGCCAGTAGTGCGCGTTGTTGCAGAACGGCCGCACGGCCAGCACCGGCCCCTGCAGCGTGAACTGGAGGATCTCGACCACCGGCGCCGGGTCGCCCAGCACGTTCGGGATCTTCCCCAGCCGGTCCTTCAGCATCGCGGCGGCTTCCTTCACGTCAACGCCGTGGGCGAGCTGCGCGGTGATGTCGACGCGGCGATAGGGGTTGGCGGAGAAGTTCTGGATCGTGTCGCCGACTATCTTGTTGTTGCCCACGATGGTCCGCACGTTGTCCGGCGTGTCGAAGCTGGTGGCGAACATCCCGATCTCGTGCACGGTCCCGGTGACGCCGCCCGCGCTGACGAAATCGTCTGTCTTGAACGGTCGGAAGATCACGAGGAAGACCCCCGCTGCGAAATTGCCGAGCAGGCCGCCCCAGGCGATGCCGATGGCCACGCCCGCCGCCGCGATGACCGCCGCGAACGTCGTGGTCTCCACGCCGAAGACGCCGAGGACGGCGATGACGAGGACGATATTGAGCGCGATCGACACGGCCGAGCCGATGTAACGGCCGAGTGTGGGATCGAGGCGCTGGTTGACGAGCCAGCGTTGAATGAGGCGCCCGCAGAAACCGATGACGGCGCGTCCGATGATCCACAGCGCGATGGCGCCGACGATCCGGATGCCGATGCGGATTGCGATATCGAGCGCGACCGGCAGCATCTCTCGAAATTCCATCTCCGACCTCCTCGTCGTTGGACCCTGCGCGGCGAACCACCGGATGGTGGACCAAAGTCGCGTGTTTCGGCATCCGACCAAAGTCTCATTGTTGCTGGCTCCCGCGCCCCCGATCCTCTGGTCGCGTCTCAACTGGACCGGGACCGGCCCGCGAACACACTTGGGCTCGGGGGTGCGACATGCTCCAAACGCTGGCACGGAACTGGTGGGCGATCGTCCTGCGCGGCGTATTCGCCGTGCTCTTCGGGCTCGGCACGTTCCTCTGGCCCGGAGTGACCCTGGCGGTCCTCGTCGTGCTCTACGGCGCCTACCTGTTCATCGACGGCATCACGGCCGTTCTGTGGGCCCTCGCACGGCGACCTGAAGGGTCGTTTTCGTGGGAGGTCTTCCTGGCCGGTCTGGCAAGCCTGGCCGCGGGGGTCGTGACGCTCCTCTGGCCCGGAGTCACCGCGATCGCGCTCCTCTATTTGATCGCGATCTGGGCCATCATTCGCGGTGTCTTCGAGATCCTGGCGGCCTTCCATCTGCGCCGCGAGCTCAACAACGAATGGCTGCTCGCGCTGGCCGGCGTGCTGTCGATCCTCTTCGGACTCGTGCTCATCGTCGCTCCGGGCACCGGGGCGCTCGCGGTGCTGTGGCTGATCGGCACCTTCGCGATCGTGGTCGGCATCTTGATGATCATTCTCGGCTTCCGGCTCAAGGGTATGAAGAACGCGGTCGGACGCCGGCTCGCTTACGGCGGATAGCACGACGGTCAGCGGAGGAAACATGAAACACCGCATCTGGACCCTGGCGCTCCGGGCGCTGACCGTCGCGCTCGCGATCATGCTCGCATCGCCGCCGCTCCCGCGCGCACAGCAAGCGCCTCCGCCCCAGCAGCCGCCTGCCCAGCGACCGCCGGCTCAGCAGGCGCCACCGGGTCAGCCGGCGGCGCAGGCCCAGGCGCAACCGGCGCAGCCCGGCGACGACGACGTTCAGCCGTTCAAGCCGGAGGAGCTCGAGGCGATCGTCGCGCCGATCGCGCTCTATCCGGACCCGCTGGTCGCGCAGGTGCTGATGGCGTCCACGTATCCGCTCGAGGTCATCCAGGCCGCGCGTCTGATGAAATCCCAGCCGAACCTCAAGGGCGACGCGCTGAACGAAGAGCTCAAGAAGCACGAGTGGGACGACAGCGTGAAATCGCTGTGCAGCTTTCCCCAGACGCTCGACGTCCTGAACGAGAAGATCGACTGGATGCAGAAGCTCGGCGATGCCTTCCTCGATCAGCGGAAGGAAACCATGGACGCCATCCAGCGCATGCGGTCGAAGGCCCAGGCGCAGGGCAGTCTTCAGTCGAACGAGCAGCAGAAGGTCATCGTCGAGCCGGCGGCGGCGCAGCCCGCGCCGGCCGGGCAGCCAGCCCCTGCGGCGCCGGCCGGCGAGCAGACCGTGATCAAGATCGAGCCGGCGAATCCCCAGGTGATCTACGTACCGCAATACAACCCGGCCGTCGTGTACCCTCCCCCTCCGCCGGCCTATCCCCCCTATTACTATCCGTACCCGCCCGGGTACGCGTGGGGCGCGGCCGCGGTCTCGTTCGGCGTCGGCATGGCGGTCGGCGCCGCGGTGTGGGGCGGCTGCAACTGGGGCGGCGGCGACGTGGACATCGACGTAAACAAGAACAACAACTTCACGAACAACGTGAACCGCGGGGACAGGGCCACCCAGATCAAGAACGAGCGGGCGAGCCGAGGCCAGGGCCAAGGTCAGGGCGGCAAACAAAATTTCAATCACGATCCATCGCACCGCAAGGGCGCTCAGTATCGCGACAAGGGCACGCAGCAGAAGTACAACCGCGGCAACAGCCCCCAGGCCGGCTCGCGCGATTCGTACCGAGGCCGCGGCGATCAGGGTGGCGGCGGTCGAGGCGGGCAAGGCGGTCCGTCGGCTGGTACTCGCGATGCCGGCGGCCGAGGCGGGCAAGGCGGTCCGTCGGCAAGCACTCGCGACGCCGGCGGCGCTGGCGGCCAACGCGGCGGCGGTGGCGGTCGCGAGGCCGGAGCGTTCGATGGCATGGGTAAGGGCGGCGAGCAGCGCGCCAACAGCCAGCGCGGCCAGTCGAGCGTGAGCTCTTCACGCGCCAGTGGCTACAGCGGCGGCGGCGGGGGCGGTGGCAGCAGAGGCGGCGGCAGTAGCGTCAGCAGCGGTGGCGGTAGCCGAGGCGGCGGCGGCGGTGGCGGTGGCGGCAG
>DATEMW010000471.1:0-3592 GCA_035275385.1 Candidatus Methylomirabilota bacterium
CGGAGCAACAGCGCCAGCTGCTGACCGACCGCTTCCAGCAGCGACACCTGCGTGAGGTCCACCCGCTCCGCCCGCTCCCACCACACCAGATAGAGCGCGCCCGCGACGTCGCCGTCGACGTGGAACGGCACGATGACGCCGGAGCGATGGGGGAACCGGTGGAACAGCTCGAAGGCGAAGCGCGGATCGTGCTGCACGTCGTCGCTCGATGCGATGCTGGCGCCGCCGAACACGCTCTCGCGGAACCCTTGATCGTCGACCGGCACGACCGCCGACATCAGCGTCTCGAGCGCGTGCTTGGGCACGCGGTAGCCGGCGACCGGGACGAGCACCCGGCGCTCGCGATCCACTCGATACGCCGCGCCGGTCTCCGCGCTCATGAAGTGCACGACTTCGCGCACGACGAGCCGGAGCGCTTCGGTCAGGTCGGGCTCGGTCGTCAGGATGTGGGCGATCGTGATGAGGAGATCCGCACCCATTCACTCTTTACGATACGGCAGCCCGATCGCCCGGCCGAACAGATTCCGCGCGGCCGGATCACGCCAGCGCCGTGGCCAGAAGCGGTGCGCCCCGCGACGCAATTTCGCCGGAAATCCGCGTAAGTACCGGCGCGTTGGACCGACGATCCTTGGCACACCGCATGCTCTCTTTCAGGCAAGGAAGATTCTGGAGATGGGTACGCGCAGGATCCACGGCGCGCACATGGGAAGGCGATTCGCGCGGGTCGCCTGGGAAGCCGCCCTCCTGGTCATCCTCCTGCTGCCCTGGGCCGCGATCCTCACCTGGTTATTTTGGAGAAGTACGCTGCGCTGACCAGCGTATCCTCGGTTTCTCGGAGGTGCGCCCCGTGCTCGGACCGGCCCGCCTGAGCGTCTCGATCGCGCTGCTCTGTTCGCTCGCGCTCTCGCCGGCGGAGCTGTCCGCGCAGCCCGCGTGCCCGCCCTCGGCCACGGTGCCGACGCCGGAAGTGCTCCAGGAAGCCGCCCGTAACGCGCAGGATCACGGCGCGCTCTGGCGGTTCGCGAAGGACGGCCGCCACGGCTACCTCTACGGCACCATTCACATCGCCAACCTCGACTGGGCGATGCCCGGCCCGACCGTGGGCAAGGCCCTACGCGACGCCGAGATCATCGCGATCGAAGCCGATCCCGGCGATCCGGCGACGGGCGCCGGCATGGCGGCGCCGCAGAAATCCCACGAAGCGCCCGCGCTGTCGCCGGCGCTGCTCGAGCGCCTGCGCGAGCGCGCGGCGCGCGCCTGCGAGCCGTGGGAAACGCTGCAGACGATGCCGCCCCTGATGATCGTCACGAGGCTGACCCTGCTCGATGCCCGCTGGGACGGGCTGCACACGGACTACTCGATCGAAGCGGTGCTGGCCGCCTTCGCGAGGAAGACCGGCAAGAGCCTGGCGCTTCTCGAGACGGTTGCGACCCAGCGCGCCGCGATCGTGACCGGCGCCCCTGCCGACCAGGCGGCGGAGGTCGAGCGGCAGCTGGGGGCGCTGGAGAGCGGAGCGGCACGCCAGGCGATGGTGGCCATCGCGAACGCGTGGGCGCGCGGCGACCTCGACACCTTAGGACGTCTCTTCTCGCCGCCGGAAGCGCGCGCCACGCTCGAGCGCATGGCCGCCACGCGCAATCCGGGCATCGCCGCCCGACTGGACGAGCTGCACCGGGGCGGCCAGCGCGTCTTCGCAGCCGCGGGCGTCCTGCACATGGTCGGCGACGGCGCGCTCCAGAAGCTTCTGACCGAGCGCGGCTTCACCGTGGAGCGTGTCCCGCTCGGCCGGCGCTGAGCCGGCGCATCTCGCCTCGCGCTCTTCGCGTCTTGACCGCAAACGGCCTCGCGTCGCAGAATGCCCGAGTTTGGACTGTGTAGTGACGCGCCTGTTGGGTGTCCTGGTTCCTGAATGAAGACCGTGGCCTTCTGTGAGCCCTGCGGCAAGCCGGTCTCCGTCGAGGTCGTCTCGGGTGCCGCGTCGTGTCCGACCTGCGGGTTCTTACTGGAAGGGCTGGACGGGCATGACGTCTTCATCAGCTACGCCTCGCCCGACCTGACTGTCGCCGAAGGCGTCCTGCATCGCCTACACGCTGCCGGGATCCGCGGGTGGCTCGCCCCGGAGCGCATCGGCGCCGGCGACGCGTTTCCGGAAACGATCCAGAGTGCGCTCGACGCCTCGCGCGTGGTGGTCTTGATCCTGTCGTCGCATGCGGTGCGGTCGCCCTGGGTGCGTCGCGAGATCACCGACGCAATCTCGAGCCAGCGGCCGATCGTCCCGCTGCGTACTGAAGAGTTCGAGCTGCCGCACAACTGGCGCTTCCTGCTCAACATCGTCCAGTGGGAGGATGGGGCGCACGATCCGCTCGGTTCTCACCTCGACACGTTGGTCTCTCGGATCGAAGCCAAGCTCCGCGAGGTCGCGGCGCGCGCCGCCACCAAGCCGACGCCGATCGACGCCACGCCACTGGGCGAACGGCCGCCGGAGGGCGTGCGCCCGCGCGTCTCGCCCTACGCCGGCCCCCAGCCCTTCTCCCCCCGAATGAATGATCGCTTCTTCGGACGCTCGCACGAGGCGGAATCGCTCGTGCGCCTCATCATGAAGAATCGCGTCGTCCTGGTCTACGCGCCGTCCGGCGCCGGCAAGACCTCCCTGCTCCAAACCTTGATCACGCAGTCGCTCGAAGATCAGGGGCTCGACGTGCTCCTGAGCGCGCGCGTCGGCGGGGCGCTGCCCGACACCGTGAAGGCCAAGGAGATACACAACATCTACGGCTTCGCTGCGGTCTACGGCCTCGAGCCGGCGCGGGTACCCGATCCGCGGAGTGGGATCGCCGACTACCTGCGCTCGACCACGCGTAAACCCGGAACCCGCGGGCGAGTGGTCGTCTTCGATCAGTTCGAGGAGATTTTCACCCAGCATCACGAGCGGTTCCCGGACCGCACGGCGTTCGTGAACGACCTGGTCGTCGCCCTCGAGGAAGATCCGACCCTGCGCGTGGTGTTCGCGATCCGCCAGGAGTATCTGGCCGACATCGACGCGCTGACGGCGAGCCTGACGGCGGCGTTCGAAATGCAGCGCTTCGCGCTGCGGCGGATCGATGACGCCAGGGCGCTCGAGGCGATCACCCGTCCGGCGGTGCGCTACGCGACGTTCGCCCCGGGCGTCGCCGAGGCGCTGGTGGCTCAGCTCAACACGATCAAGGTGCACGGCTTCGACGGGGTGCTGGTCGAGCGCCGCGGCGAATACATCGAGATGGTGCACCTGCAGATCGTCTGCCAGCGGCTCTGGGCGAGCCTGCCGGCAGGCACCACGCGCATCGAGATGGCACACGTCGAGCGGGCCGCGGGTGACGGTAAATCGTTCGCCGACTTCGTCGTGAACGCGCTCGACGCGTTCTACGACGACACGATCGAGTCGGTCGCCAAGAGCAAGATCACCCACGAGCACACCCACGAGCACGGCGACTACCCTGAGGAGCTGATCCGGCTGGGCTGCATGAAGTTCGTCACCACGTCGTCGACCCGGACGATGGTGCAGCGAGCCAACGGACGCACCGGGCGCCTGCCCGACTGGATCGTCGACCAGCTCGAG
>DATEMW010000472.1:0-5355 GCA_035275385.1 Candidatus Methylomirabilota bacterium
GACCTGCTCGAAGGTGTGGCAGTCGCAGTTGTGGAGGATGGTCATCCAGGGCGGGGCGACCGCTTCCTGGTCGACCTCCGCGATATCCGACTCGGGTGTTGACCTCTCGACCATGCTCTAGGCTACTCCGGTCCTCCAGCCAGCATCCGCGGCCCGGGCCGCGGTCACCGGGAGTATAGCCACCTCGGGTTCTCCGTGTCCCGTGCGGGGCTTCGCCCGATGCCGATCGCGTGGTTCACCCTTATAGAGGCCTCCCCGGCCGCATGTGACGGTAGTCGGAAGGGACGAGGCCCTGCGATGACCGAGCTCGCGCCGGTAGCCCGGGAGTCCGTGTCGGCAGTTCGGCGCGAGGGCTCGATCTTCGGGCCCACGCTGCTGCTGATCGGCGGACGCGGCGTCGCCGTCGCGGTCACCTTCGTCGTTCCGCTCGTTCTGGCCCGCCTCCTGCCGCCCGACGCCTTCGGGACCTATCGGCAGCTCCTGCTGATCTTCGCGACGGTCTACGGCGTCGCGCAGCTCGGAATGGCGGAAAGCCTCTTCTATTTCATCCCGTCAGATCCCGGGCGCGCGGGCACCTATGCGGGCAATGCGATGCTGACTCTGGCCGCCACGGGCGCGGTCGTCGCCGTAACGCTGACGCTCGTCCAGAGCCCGCTCGCGGCCGCGCTCGACAATCCCGCGCTGCAGGGGTTGCTCGCGCTGGCGGGCGGCTACCTGGCGCTCATGCTGGTGTCGGCTCCGCTCGAGATCGTGCTGATCTCGCGCGGACGGCACACCGCGGCCTCGGTCGCCTACGCGCTCTCCGACATCGGACGCGCGCTCTCGATGCTGCTTCCGGCCCTGGTGTGGCGCCGTCTCGACGCCTTGTTCGCGGGCGCCATCCTGTTCGCCGCGGTCCGTGCCGCCGCGGCCTGGATCTCCTGCCGGCGCGTGCTCGGCACCGGGCTGCGCGCCAATCCGCCCGACCTCGGGCGGCAGCTTCGCTACGCCCTGCCGTTGCAGCTGGCCGCCGCCCTCGAGATCGCGCAGGCGAACTTTCACTCCTACGTCGTCGCCGGCCGCTTCGATCCGGCGACGTTCGCCGTCTACTCGGTCGGCTGCCTGCAGATCCCACTGGTCGATCTGGTCGCGGGCTCCGCGTGCAACGTCATGATGGTGCGCATGCGCGAGCGGATGGCGCCGGACGAGCCGGCGGCCATCATGCCCATCTGGCGCGAGACGACCCGCAAGCTGGCCCTGCTCCTCGTCCCGCTACTGTGCGTGCTCGGGATCGCCGCGCACGATCTGATCACCGTGCTCTTCACCGATGTCTATGCCGCGAGTGTCCCGGTCTTCCGGATTTGGCTCCTGGTGCTGCTCCTCGCCGCCGTTCCCGCGCACGGGCCGCTGCGGGTGCTCGACGACACGCGCGTGCTGGCGCTGCAGACCTTCGCCAAGCTCCTGCTCGTCGCCGTCTTCACGATTCCATTCCTCGCGGTCTTCGGGCTCCCGGGCGCGGTGCTCGTCGCGCTCGCCGCGATGCTGGTCGGAAAATCGCTGCTGCTCCTGCGATTGGCGAAGCGGACGGGGAGCCCACTGTCCCGAGTCCTCCCGTGGCAAAGCTACGCAGGGATCGTCCTGGCCGCCGCCGCGGCCGCCGTGCCGGCGATCGCCATCGGGACGATGTCGAGCTCGAGCCTCGAGAAGCTCGTGCTGACGGCCGGGACGTATCTCATGGCCTACGGGGCGATCGCCTGGTGCTGCGGCTTGCTCGATCGTTCCGACAAACAACGAGTCCTCGGTCTCGTGCGGCGAGTGCGACCCGGACACGCCGCTCCATGACTCTCCCTGTGCAAATCAGGAGCTTGCCCGATAGGCCTCTCGGTCTTTCCTGCTTAGCCTGGATCGTCAAGGGCAGGTGACGTCGTGGTCGAGAGATCGACGCTCAACGATGTCCCTGGCGGCGAGCTTCATCGACGCCGCCTCGCGACGAGCCTGACCTCTTCGTACGACGTCGTCCTGTCCAGAGGGCTTCTGGAGCCCGCCGGTACACGTGCGCTCCCCGTCGCGCTCGCGCCTCGCGCCGCCCTGCTGGTGACGACGCCGACGGTGATGAAGCTCTACGGGCCGCGAGTCATCGACAGCTTCCGCCAGGCTGGCTTCACGCTCGACACACTGGTGCTCGAGTGCAGCGAGCGCACGAAGACGCCGATGCAGGTGATGCGTGTGTGCCGCGCCACGCTCCGCCATCGGCTCGACCGCTCGGGCGCGCTCATCGCCCTCGGCGGCGGCGTCTGCATGGATATCGCGACCGTTGCGGCGTCTTCGATCCGCCGCGGCATCGGCTGCATCCGCGTTCCGACGACGCTGATCGGCCAGATCGATGCCGGCCTCGGCGCGAAGGGCGCCGTGAACTACCTCGGGCACAAGAGCTACATCGGCTGTTTTCATCCGCCCGAGGCCACGCTCATCGATCCCGCGAGCCTGCGCACGCTTCCCGCACGCCACTTGCGGTCGGGCCTGGCCGAGATGGTCAAGATCGCGCTCGTGCGCGACGCACGGCTCTTCGACCTGATCGAAGCCGAGGCGCCCCGGCTCGTCGCCTCTGGATTCCAGGCACCGCGCGCCGCGGCGCTCGAGGCGCTGTGGCGCGCCGCCGCGGCGATGCTCGACGAGCTCGAGCCGAACCTCTACGAGAACGTGACCCACAAACGATTCGTCGACATGGGGCACACCTTCAGCCCGCTGATCGAGTCGGCCACCGGATTCGAGACGTCGCACGGCGAGGCCGTAGCGATCGACCTGGCGCTCAGCGCGGCGCTCGCCGCCGTGATGGGCTGGCTCCCGGAACTTGAATGGGTACGGATCGTTCGCACCCTGGCCAGGTGCGGGCTTCGGGTGCGCTCACGGGTGCTGACGCAGCGCCTCTGCCTCGACGCGCTCGACGAGGCACGCCGCCACCGCCGGCACCTCGTGCTGCCGACGGGGATCGGCCGGGCGGCGTTCGTCGAAGACGCCCGCGAGTGCTCGGCCGCGGCGCTCGCCGCCGCGCTCGACGCACTCGAAACCTTCGAGAGCGATCTCGGCGACGTCGAGCCCGCTCAGGCCATGAGAGCCCATGCTTGAGCACTGCCTCGTCTTCGATCTCGGCGGCACCACCATGAGGGCCGGCCTCTACGACCCAAGCCAGGACCTCCTGTCCCGAGTCGAGCGCCGGGCGACGCCGAACGGCGCCGCCGCGGTCGCCTCGCCCGAGCGGATCTACGCGCGCGTCTTCGAAGAGCTCGAGGATCTGGGGCGGCGCGTGTTTCCGAACGCCCGCCCGCCGGTCGTCTCGCTGGCGTTCCCCGGGCCGATCGATCCGGCGGGCAACGCGCTCGCCGCGCCGACGGTGTTCGGCGCGCGGCTGCGCGCGGGATTGCCGCTTCGCGACGATCTGACGCGCCGCTGGCCCGACGCGCGGGTCATCGTGCTGAACGACCTGACCGCCGCGGGGTATCGATACCTTCGTAGCGCGCGCGAAGACTTCTGCGTCGTCACGGTCAGCTCCGGGATCGGTCACAAGCTGTTCGTCGACGGCCGGCCGCTGATCGGGCGTGGCGGGCGCGGCGGCGAGATCGGACACCTGCGCGTCGACTTCTCGGCTGACGCGCCCATCTGCGACTGCGGGGCCCCCGGCCATCTCGCGGCCGTGGCCTCGGCCCGCGGAGTGCTGGCACGCGCACGGCGGCAGGCGCTCCGCGATCCGGAGCTGTTCCGTCGCTCGCCGCTGGCCGACGCGAGCGCGGGCGATCCCGAGGCACTCGACACCCGCGCGATCGTCGCGGCTTACCACGCACGCGACGACTGGACGCTGGCCCTGATCCGGGACGCCGCCCGGCCGCTCGGTCAAGCGCTGGCAGGGCTGCATCTCGGCGTCGGCGTCGAGCGCTTCGTCGTGATCGGCGGCTTCGCGCTCGCTCTCGGCGAGCGCTACCGGCGAGAGCTGGTCGACGCGATGGCGGAGAGTGCCTGGAACCTCGACACGGACTGGAACGCGATGCTGGAGCTCGGCATCAACGACGACGACGCGGGGCTGCTCGGCGCCGGGCGCTGCGCCGCCCTCCTGGGGTGACATCGTGACGACACAGGTCTCGCGCTACAACTATCGTCAGCAGCTCGGCGACGATCCGGGCGCCCTCGTGGCCAAGATCCGCGACATGCTGCTCGCGGGCCGCTATGTCCTGACCGCCGAGGTCGAGGCGTTCGAGTCGGACTTCGCGGCCTTCGTGGGCGCCCGGCACGCGCGCGGCGTGAACACGGGGACGGATGCGCTGATCATCGCGCTCCGGGCCTGCGGCGTGACCGAGGGCGACGAGGTCATCACGCAGGCCAACACCTTTCACGCGACCGTGGCCGCGATCCGTCTCTGCGGCGCGCGCCCCGTCCTGGTCGACGCGGACGACCTGGCCTTTTCGTTCGACGCGCGACAGCTGGCGGAGGCGATCACGCCGCGGACGCGCGCGATCATCCCGGTGCACCTCTACGGGCTACCCGCGCCGATGAATGCGATCCTCGCCCACGCACGCGACGGGCGTATCGCGATCGTCGAAGATGCGGCACAAGCCGTCGGCGCACGCATCGACGGCCGGCCGGTCGGCAGCCTGGGCGCGGCCGCATGTTTCAGCTTCCATCCGAGCAAGAACCTGGCGGCGGCCGGTGACGGCGGCGCCATCACGACCAACGACGAGGGCGTCGACCGCGCGGTGCGGCAGCTCCGCGAGCTCGGGCAGGACGGCCAGAACCATCACGTCGTCGTCGGGCTCAACAGCAAGCTCGACGCGATCCAGGCCGCCGTCCTGCACCACAAGCTGCCCAAGGTCGGCGAGTGGAACGTCAGGCGCCGCGAGATCGCCGCCGCGTACCGCGAGCGTCTCGCCGACCTGCCGATCGCGTTTCAGCGCGTCGAGTCCGGCCAGGAGCACGTCTACCATCTCTTCCAGATCCGAACGGACCGCCGCGACGATCTGCTCCGCCACGTTCGCGCCGCCGGTGTCGACGCCGTCGTCCGCTATCCGACGCCGATCCACCTGCAGCCGGCGTTCGCGGATATGGGATGGCGCAAGGGAGACTTCCCGGTCGCCGAGAGGCTCGCCGCCGAGCTCCTGTGCCTTCCGATCCGTCCCGACCTCACCCTCGACGAGATCGACCACGTCGCCGACAGCGTTCGAGGGTTCTTCCGGGGCCGATGACGAACCGCCTGACGATCCTCGGCGGCAGCAGCCCGTGGACGGTCGCGCTGATCGACGCGCTCGCGGCCGCCGGGGGGCCGCCGTCGCTGGAGAGCGTGATCCTGCACGGCCGAGACGCGGATCGCCTGCGGGCGGTCGAGCGCTA
>DATEMW010000473.1:0-3338 GCA_035275385.1 Candidatus Methylomirabilota bacterium
GTGCTGGAGCACCGCGCCGACGGCCGCCGGCGACACCATGCGCAGCTCGTCCGGCGACACGGCGACGCGATAGCGCGCCTCGAGCACGCGCGCCAGCACGGTCAGATCGCGCCACTCGATCCGGCGCTCCTGGATGAGCCGCATCGGCAGGTCGACGCCGAAGGTTTGCTGGCACTTGAAGCTCAGGTCGAGGAAGTCGATCGACTCGGCGCCGAGATCGCCCATCAAGGCCGCTTCCGGCACGACGCTCGCCTCGTCGACGCCGAGTGATTCGACGATGATCTTGCCCACGTTCACCCGCGCCTCGGCGCCGGTCCAGATCTTCTTGGTATCGGGCTCCATGCCTCGTGCCGCCTCCTAGCCGATTCCGCCGTCCACGGCGATCACCTGCCCGGTGATGTAGCTCGCCTCGTCGGATGCGAGGAACACCGCCAGCGCCGCCACCTCGTCGGGGCGGCCCACGCGCCGCATCGGGACCCACTCGCGGATCTTCGGCGCGGACATGCCGATGAACGGACGGCTCATGTCGGTCTCGATTAGACCCGGCGCGATCGCGTTCACCGTGATGCCCCGGGGCGCCAGCTCGCTTGCGAGCGCCTGCGTGAGCGCATTGACCCCGCCCTTCGACGCGGCGTAGCCGACCTGACCGCGACCGGCGCGCGAGGCCAGCACCGAGCTCACGTTGATGATGCGCCCCCGGCCGCCGCGCAGCATCTCCTGGGCGCCCAGCTGCGCGCAGCGGTACACGGCGTCGAGGTTCGTCTCACGCAGCGACGTCCAGTCGTCGTCGGTGGTCTGAACGAAGAGCCCCTCGCGGCTCACGCCCGCGTTGTTGACGAGGATGTCGAGCCGCCCCGCGCGCTCGACGACCGCGGTGAACAGCGCGCCGGTCTCGGCGCGGTCCGTCACGTCGGCCTGGTGGGCGAACGCGTGGCCGCCGGCCGCCTCGATCGCTTGCACGGTCTCCTTGGCTCGCTCGTGCTGCTGGCGATAGTTGACGCACACCGTGGCGCCCGCCCGCGCCAGGCCGGTCGCGATCGCGCGACCGATCCCGCGCGAGGCGCCCGTCACCAGCGCGACGCGGCCCGTCAGATCGATCTTCATCCCGATGTCCAGGTGCTGAGCATGAGCGGTCTAGCTCGTTGCACGCGCGCGATCCAGGCTCGCCGCGTGAGCGCTGTGGAGGCTCGACGCATGAGCGCTGTCTACACCCGCAGCATCAGCGCCGAGCATTCGCCGAAGAGTCCGAGTGCCAGCACGAGCGCCGAGCGCAGCACCGGCGTCGTCCCCGTCCTGCGATCGGACACAGCGGGCGGTATGATCGCCTGCCGGAGCACGGAGGAGCAGGCCAGCAGCTCGACCGGACTCGAGGCGGCGCCGAGGTCGGCGTGGGCCGACTTGAGCTTGAGGCGCGGCGATGACGGCGTCACCGCGCCCAAGGTACGCGCGAGCGCGGCGTCCTCGGCCTGCTCGTGGGCCGCGATGCCGTCGCCGTGCAGGCTCAGCAGATCGGGAGCGGTCTTCGCTTCCTCGAGCACCGTGTCGATCACTCTGGTCAAACGCTCGGCGAGCCGCGCGGCATCGCCGGAGCCCGCAAGGTTGCCGTCGCCGGCCGAGGACGCGAAGCCGATCAGCTCGCCGTGGACGCGCGCGCCGCGCGCCAGCGCATGCTCGGCCTCTTCGAGCACGAGCAACCCGCTGCCCTCACCGGGGACGAGGCCGTCGGGTCCTTCATCGCCGGCGATCACGCCGCCGCCCCAGTGCGTCGCGAAGAACAGCTCCTCCAGCTGATCGTCGGCGCCGCCGCACAGCGCCAGGTCGAGATCGCCTTCGTCGATCAATCGCGCGGCGTCGCCGATCGCGCGCGCGCCGCCGACGTGGCCTTCGGTGTGAGCACGGCAGAACCCCTGCGCGTCGTTCGCGATGGCCAGGTGACCGGCGATGAGGTTCGGCAGCGTCTTGAGGGAGAAGTCGAGCGGATTGATCGACCGCATGCAGAAGCTGCTCGCGCGCGCCATGTCGACCACGCCGGGCGTGGCGGGCGACTCGGCCGCCGCCAGATAGTCGAGCATCGAGCCGAGGTCCCACGCGAGCATGTTGACGCCGAGCACCACGCCGAAGCGCCGCGGATCGCCGGCGCCGGGTGCGAGCGTGGCGTCCTCCATGGCGAGCGCGCCGCCGAGCATCGCCAGGAGCGTCGCGCGGTTCCAGAGCTTCTGCTGCTTTCGCGGCAGGCGTGCGAGATGGGGCTGGATGCTCTCGGACGCCACCTCGGCGCCGCGCGAGGCCGGCAGCCCGAGCGCCGCCAGCCGATCGCATCGGCCCACCGCCGAGCGTCCGGCGCAGAGCGCCTCCCAGTGCGCATCGATCCCGACACCGAGCGGCGAGACGACACCGCGGCCCGTCAGCAAGACGCCGCGGCCGGTCACGGGCTCACGCCCCGCGCCCGCCCGGCATCCACCGCGGCGACGCACGCGAACATGAGCCTCGCGCGCGCGATGGCTCGGGATCCGGCATAGACCGCGGTCTCGGTCTCCGCGACGGCTGGTCCGTCTGCCGGCGCCGAGACGCCGCCGAGCTCCGCCACAACGCGGAGCCTCTCCCCCGCCCGGCCGTCTCCATCGAAACGGCATTCGGGAACTTTCAGGAGCATCGGGAGGCGGCTTCCGCCGAGATGACGCGCGATCAGCTGGCCGCCGGTCATCGCCATCAGCTCGAGCAGCATCGACTCCGGCACGCGCAGCGATCCGGCCGGGCCGCCGAAGACGTCGTCGTCCGGATCGAAGCGCTTGGCGACTTCGATCCGCGGGGCGCCGTCGAGGGTGAGAGAGACGATCTCGTCGACGAATTGATAGCGCATGACTGGGGTTGAGCGAACGGAAACGAGCGACTGCTCTAGAACAGCACCGCGAGCGCTGCGATTCCGATCAGGGCCGCGCCGATGGTCTGGGCGATGTCGCGGACGGTCGGCAACGTCCGGATCTTTTCCTCTTCCTTCGGCGGCACGATGACGGTATCGCCGGGCTCGATCGTGCGGATGTTCGTGAAGCTCGAGATGGCCGAGCCGTCGGCCTTCACGATGTGGGCGTCTTTCTTGTCGGCCTCTTTCGAGTAGCCGCCGACGCGATTGATGTAGTAGTCGACGCCGGCGCCTTCCTTGTGCTTCACCGAGGTCGAGCTGCGCACGGCGCCGATCACCAGCACGGAATCCGGCGGCTCCGGGACGCTCAGCGCATCGCCGTCGATCAAGATGACGTCGTTCTCGCTGCCCTTGAGGCGACCTGGCTGGTCGAGGTGCAAGACCATGCGGCCGACCACGACCTTCGAGGACAGCAGTC
>DATEMW010000474.1:0-2632 GCA_035275385.1 Candidatus Methylomirabilota bacterium
CCGCCTTCGTACGTGAATTTCGTTTGCAGGAAGAGATCCGCGCGCGTGACGATGCCGGCCCGATACGCGGCCGCGAGCCCCTCGCCGACGCCCGCCTCGAAGTAGTGCCGCCGCTGGTTCGCGGTGTCGATGCCCCTGAAGCCCGCGCGCAGCGCCTGCTCGGTCAAGGCCGGCGTGCGCTCCTCTTTCCAGGCCGTGCCGTAGAGAAAGTCGGGGGCGCGTGCGGGCTCCGTTGCCGGCATGGCGTCATTCTGCCACGAGTCGGCCGGCGCGCCGTAGCCTTCGGGCCCCGCTCGTGCTAACGTCCAGCGCGAGGAGCGACCCAGCCATGAAGGTCTCGTTCTTCGAAACCGCGCGCTATCAAGCGCCGGGACCGCTGCCGTCGGAATGGCCGGTGCCTTCCGGCGTCTACGACCCCGAGGCCGGCGCGCGCGCCTATCGCGGCATGATCGAGCGGCTCGAGTTCGTCGAGGATCTCGGCTTCGACTGGGTGAGCGTCTCCGAGCATCACTACTCGCCGCGGATCCTGACCCCGTCGCCGATCGTCTCCGCGGCGTTCCTGGCCGCCCATCTCAAGAAGATCAAGATCGCGCTGCTCGGTCCGATCGTGCCGCAGAGCAATCCGGTGCGCGTGGCCGAAGAGATCGCGATGCTCGATACGATGGCGCAGGGACGCCTGGTCGTCGGTCTCCTGCGCGGAACGTCGAACGAGTCGCTGACCTACGACCTGAATCCGGCCGAGGCGCGCGAGCGAACCGACGAAGGGATGGAGCTCGTGCTCAAGGCGTGGACGGAGCCGCAGCCGTTCGGCTGGCAGGGCCGGCACTTCCGCTATCGCACGATCTCGATCTGGCCGCGCCCGCTGCAGCAGCCGCACCCGCCGACCTACGCGCTCGGAACCAGTCGCGAGTCGTGCGACTTCGCCGCGCGCCATCACCTGGGGTGCGGCGTGTCGTATGGCTCGTTCGAGAGCGTGGGCCGGGCCACGCGCTACTACCGCGAGCAGTGCGCGCACTACGGCTGGCAGCCGTCGCCGGAGCAGGTCATCTACCGGGCGAACATGCTCTTGGCCGACACCGACGAGGAAGCCCAGGACGCGCTGCGTAAGCTGCCCGGGCAGGCCCCGTTCTCGATGCGGCCCGGCGTGCGCGACGCGATGATGGCGCTCGATTCGCGCAACATCGCCGGCGAGGCGCGCGCGCCGATCGTGAGCGGTGCCTTGCCGACGACGTTCGTCGGCGGGCCGGATACGGTCGTCGAGCAAGTCCGCCGCTGCCGCGAGGTGGTCGGCGCCGGCGTGCTCGACCTGTCGCTGCACCCGCCCGGATCCAGCGAGCTCGAGCCGCTGATGCGCGCGCTCGAGCTCTTCGGCAAGAAAGTGCTCCCGCGCATCCGCGACATCTAGAGGGCCGCGCATGACCGAGAGCGCCTTCCGCGAAGGCCACGTCGACGCCGACGGCTTCCGCATCCGCTACGTGGAGGCCGGGCAGGGGACCCCGCTGGTGCACCTGCACGGCGCCGGAGGCTTACGCCTCTCGCCGTCCCACGAGCTCCTGGCGCGCCGCTACCGGGTGATCGCGTTCGAGATGCCGGGCTTCGGCAATTCGCCGGTGAACACGCGGACCGAGACGATGCCGGAGATGGCGTCCACCATCGTTCGCGCTCTCGACAAGCTCGGCCTCGACAGCTTCAACCTGATGGGGACGTCGTTCGGCGGCAAGGCGGCGCTGTGGGTGGCGCTGCAGGCCACGCAGCGCGTGCCGGCGCTCGTGCTGGAGGCGCCGGCGGCGATCCGTCAGGAAGGCGCGGCGCCGCCGTCGGGCACCGCCGAGGAGATCGCGCGGCAACTCTACGCGCATCCGGAGCGACTCGCGTCGATCCCGCCGATCGATCCGGCGATGCGTGCGAAGACTCAGCCGCTGGTCCAGCGGCTCCTCGGCCCGCGCCGCGACGCGGATCTCGAGAGCCGGCTACAAGATCTGTCGACGCCGACCCTGGTGCTGTTCGGCACGCTCGACCGTGTGATCGCGCCGGCGATGGGCCGGATCTACAAGGATCTGATGCCCAGCTGCCACCTGGTGTTCGTGTACGACGCGGCGCACGCCATCAGCACCGACCGACCCGAGGCGTTCACCGAAGTCGTGACCGACTTCCTCGAGCGCCACGAGGCGTTCGTCATCAGCCGCGCGGAGACCGTGATCCACCCGTAGAAATTCCCCCTTCACCGACGAAGAGGATAGCCATGACTTGGTGCTCGTCCCTTGTGTCGGCGATCGCGCTGGTTTCGATCCTCGTTCAGTCCGTCCTCGTTCAGCCCGCTTGGGCTCAAGCGCCTTCCGCGAAGCCCGAAACGCCCGGCGCTCGGACCGAGACGCCGGCCGGGCAGGTAACGTTTGCCGCGACCGTCACGCTCGCGCCGACGTGGTTCGATCCGGCGGAGACGCCGGGCGTGATCACGCCGTTCCTCACGCTCTACGCGCTCCACGACGCCCTGGTGAAGCCGATGCCGGGCAACGCCTGGGCGCCGAGCCTGGCCGAGTCGTGGACGATGTCCAAGGACGGGCTCACGTTCGAGTTCGTGCTGCGCAAGAACGTCCGCTTCCACAACGGCGATCCGCTGACCGCCGAGGAC
>DATEMW010000475.1:0-5546 GCA_035275385.1 Candidatus Methylomirabilota bacterium
CGCGATGTCGACCGACGAGCCGGCCCCGACCGACCCGGCGTATCCATCAGCGGCACGTGTGGTGACGCTCGCGCTCAGCGGGCGGCCGGTCGAGATCGGGCAGCTCTTCGAAGGCCACCGAGGCCGCCGAGCCGCTCCGCCTCCCGCCGCGGCGGAGCCCGAGCCCATGTTGGGTCCCCCGCGCGGCGCACCCGCGCCGGGTTCCGCGGCTCCGGCGCAGGCGCCTCCACCGCCCCCGCTCGAAGCGACAGTGGGCGACGCAGCGACGACAACCGCACCCGCTCGGGTCGACGCGATGCTCTCGGCACAGGGGCCGCAAGAGATCGCGGTCGGCGCCGAGGAGCTCGTCGACGTCAGGATCGAGCTCGCGGCGGCAGCGACCCCGTTGGCCCACACCGTGCCGGCGTCGATCGGTGTGGCCGAGCCGATCACCGTGATTTTCAGTGCCGAGCCGGGCCGGCTCAAGATCGTCGGGCCTCGGAGCGTCAGGCTGGATCCGCCGAGCGAGGACACGCCGTCGATCACGTCGTTTCAGCTCCAGGGCTTGGTGCCCGGCCGCTCACGGATCGCCGTGATGTTCCGTCAAGGCGCCTCGGATCTGGGCACGATCGCGTTCGACACGACGGTAGTGGCAGCCGGAGCGCAGCCCGGCAGGACGCGCGCCGAAGCGACGGCGCTACCGAGGGACCAGCGCGACGACGACGTGCTGGTCCTGCTGGTCGACGAGGAGAAGATCGGCGACACGATCCAGTACCGCTATCGCGTTTACTCGAAGGCGCTCGGGCTCAACTTCAACGAGTTCATGTCCGAGCCGGTCAAGCCGGTGGCCGGCGGCGCGGCCGCCGCTACCCTCGACTACGTCGAGTCGATCCATCGTCGCATCGTCGAGCGAGTTCTCGCCCAGCCCGACGACCTGCGTGATTTCGACGTCGAGCTCGAGGGGCTCGGCATCGACCTCTGCCGTCAGCTGTTCTCCGCCGACTTCGTGCGCAAGCTCTGGGAGCGTCGCGGCGACATCGTCACGGTGCAGATCACCTCGTGGGAGCCGTATATCCCGTGGGAAATGCTGCGGCTCAGACACCCGGACACACAGGAGGTGGACGATCGCTTCCTCGGCGAATACGGGCTGGTTCGTGCCCACAGCGGCAATGCGCGCCCCAAGGTGCTGCGCGGCGCCACGTGGCGCTATCTGATTGGCGAGTATCCGCAGGGAACGCTGCCGAAAGTCGCCGCCGAGGAGCCCTACCTCACCCGCAGGCTTCCGGCAGGCATCAAGCGCGAGCCGATCGAGCTGACGCCGAGCGGTCTGCTCACCGCGCTCGCCCAGGGCGACTTCGACGTCCTGCACATCTCGTGTCACGGCCACACCGACATGAACGACGGCCAGCGGACGGAGCTCCTCATCAGCGACCGCGACAGCCCCGGCGGCAAGGTGCCGGTGACGGTGAGCGCGACGACCGTGGCGGCCCGCGCGCGTCTGGCGGCCCGCACGCCCCTCGTGTTCCTGAATGCCTGCGAGACCGGCCGGCAGACCGCGTCGCTCACGCGCTGGGGTGGATGGTCGCGGACGTTCTTCGACGCCGGCGCCGGTGCATTCGTCGGTACCTCGTGGTCCGTGCACGACAAGCCGGCGGCCCGATTCGCCGAGGCGTTCTACGAGGCGCTGCGGGGCGGCCAGACCCTGGCCGAAGCGGCCGTGGCCGGCCGCAAGGCTGCCAAGCAGGTCGGCGGGGCGTCCTGGCTGGCGTACGTGGTCTACGGCAATCCGCACGCGCGGGTGCAGACGGACTGACGCGCCCGGCGCGGCGCTAGTGCGCGCGGCGCTAGAAGTGCTCGAACGAGACGGGCTCGCGCTCCATCCGCAGTCGTAGGTCCGCCATGAACACCAGATAGGGATGCGCTCCGCGGGCCAGCAGCGCATCGCGGTCTCGGCGCAGGACCGCGGCTGCGTCGTCCGGCGCGAGCTCGAGCTCTCCCATCGCGCCCTGCGGATCCTTGAGGAATCGTGCGCGGAACGCGTCGTCCGACTTGAGCGCGAAAAGACAGCGATTGAGCCGGTAGGCCGACGCCGGCGGAAAACGATAGTGGGGCTGCTCGTTCATCACCGCCTCCCGCCGCCGCCGATCATACCGGCCATTCGACGACCGCGTTGCCGTGATGCCACGAGGGTTCGTAGCAGTACACGTCCGCCTTTGCCTCGCCGACGGCGCCGAGCAAGGTGGCCCACGTCCGGAGCTCGATGTTGCCCATCTTGTCGAGCTCCTCTCCGGTGACGGCGGCCAGCTCCGCGCCGCGACCCGCCTTCAACGTCTCGAGCAGCCGCCGGTCGTACTCGAACTCGGGTGACGCGTAGCGATCGGTGCCCGGAAAGTGCGACATGCCGCCCGAGACCATCAGCGCCACGCGCTCCGGCCGCGCGCGCAGGATCTCGCCGAGCGTCCGTCCCCAGTCGTAGCAGCGGCGCGGCGTCGGCTGGGGCGGGAGATAGACGTTCACGTGCAGCGGCACGATGGGCACCGAGGGCGCGGGCATCGTGAAGTGCAGCGGCACGTAGAACGCATAGTCGAGCGGCGCGTGCTGCGTGTAGAACAGATCGAAGCCGCGCTCCACGCCCTGCTCGACGATCGAGCGCGCCAGCGGCTCGTGGATCGGGAACCGGTACCGGTAGCGGCCGAACGTCCCGGCGCACTCGGTCCCGACGTAGACGGCGAGCGCGGGCACGGCGTCCAGGAAGAACGCCTCCACGTGATCCCCGGCGACGATCGCGATCGCATCGGGGCGGAGCGCCTCGAGCCGGCGCTTGACCCGCGCGAACGCCGCGTGCACGCGCAGGACGAGCTCGCGGTCCTCTGTTTCCGGGCGCGCCAGGAGCTGAGGGGTGTGAGCGCAGGCGAACGCGCCGACCAGCATCAGCGCGCCCTCATGCGGTGATCCGCCTGATGATCTCGTCGAACGCGCGGTCGGCCAAGGTCCTCACCTCTTCGCGCGTGAGCGGCTGGATCGGGTGCGCGACCACGACCGTTCGGTAGTCGACGGCGCCGAGCGCGTCGGCCTGGACGCGCGCCGCACGGACGAACTCGGCCGAGATCACCGTGGCCACCGGGATGCCATTGTCCTCGAAGAACACGCCGTCGTGCACACTGCACGTTGTGCACGACCCTCAATCGGCGAGAGCCTCGACGAGGACGTCCGTCGCGCCGACGATCTCCTTGCGGAGCGCGTCGGGCGCCGGGCGCGCGAAGGTCGGCTTCTTCTTCCTCACGATGGCCTTGGGCGTCGCGCGCTCGCGCAGGAGCTCCTCGAGGCGATCGAGGAGGTGGTTGCCCTGCGCCTTCGAGATGTCGAGCAGGGTGACGACCTTGCCGTCGAGGCTCGCGGGCCGCGGCGCCGTCTTGCGCGGCACGGCCACGGAGTCGGTGGGGTCGAGGTACTCGGTCATCGATCGATCCTCCTGAACACGAGATTCGAGCCCTTCGAGAACGTCCAGCCCGGCACGATCGCGGAAAAGCGCCCGGCGGTGCCGCCCGCGACCATGACCTTGATGTGCTCGGGTGCGCGAAACTTCGGGATCCGGGTGGTCTCGCGCTCGGGATCCGGATACTTGGCGAGCACGTGCGCGGGAAGGCCCTCGCCGCCGTCGCGCCCTGGGATCAGCTCACGCACTGGCCACTGCAGCCGCTCGTGGAGCCAGCGCTTCACGTCCGCCTTCTTCCATCCGGCATCACCGAAGATCGCGGCGTGCTCGGGGGAGAGCACGAGCAGCGTGTCTCCCCAATGCGTCATCCGGTGGTGCGACACGACCGCCATGCTGGCGGCGATGGTCGGCAGGAGATCGTCAGGCGTTCGGCTGCGCTGCGCGTAGACGCCGAGCGGGGCGTCGGCGGCGAGCAGGCCCACGGTGCTGTCCTCGGGGCCGAATCCGTGCTCGACGGCCAGCGACTCCCACGGGCTCGCCTCTTCGTGCTCGCCGATGCAGTAGGTGTACCGTCCGGGGTGCGCGAGCGTCGACATGCTGACGTCGCCGGGTCGGGCGCCGCCGAGGTTCAGGCACACGAGCCGCACGGCGCGACCGATCGTCGCGTTGGCGCGCGAGCCCGGCCCGAACACGCCGGCGCCGGAGTTGATTCCGATCTCGGCGCGGATCGGGCCGTTCACGATCACGAGCGGCGCTGGCGCGTTGGTCGTGGCGGACACGCCGTGCAGATCGAACGCCTCGTCGCACATCGCCTCGACCGCGGCGATCACGACGGGCATGTAGTCCGGGCGGCACCCCGCCATGACCGCGTTGATCGCGATCTTCTCGACGGTCGCGCGGCCGTAGTTGGGCGGGACCATGGCGATCAGCTCGCCGCCGTCGCGTCCCGAGGCGGCCAGCGCGCGCGCGACGCGAGCGCGGGAAGGCGGAACGACGGGGAGTCCGTCGGTCACGCCACGGGCGAAGAGGCTCTCGATCGCGTCAGAGTCCGCGTCGGGCTCGGCCGGCGACATGCCCCGAGGCTAACACGAGCGCGGTGGGATCGGCCGGCGCTCAGCGCCGGGTCACGGCATCGGCGATGGCGGACGGTGTGGGACCAACAACGAACTCGACGGCCGTAGAGCCGTATCGCTGCACGGCCGCCACGAGCAGCACGAACAGCACCGCCAGGGTGAGAGCTCCGGCGAGAACGTGACGATAGCGCCGCCTCGCAAAGAGAACTGTAGGGGTGAGCACAGCGAGCAGGATCGCGCTGACCAGGGCGGGCGCGATCGTCGCGAACTGGTCGAGCTGCCAGGCGGTCACGGCCAGGAACACGAGGGACAGTGCCGCGATCGCAGCCGCCCCCTCCCAGACGTGGTGGTACACGGTCTCCGGGGGGAGCCCCAGCTGGTACCGGCAGAACCGCCTCTGCCGGGCCTCCTCGGGCGACTCGCGCCATCTCATGGTGAACCGCACGTATATCACAAAGAGCAAACCCCGCACCACCGGTCTCCGCCTCGCAAATATCCGTAAACTATGCCGACTGGTGGGCGCGGCCGACCCGAAATGGCGGCGCGAACCTGATCTTGTCGCTCAGAAACTGAACAGAATCGGCGTTTAAAACCGCCTATTTCCGGAAATCAGCTGCGCGGGTGGGGTCGTCTACAGAGACGCGCAGATGTTGAGACGCGCGAGACGGATGAAAGGATTCTCCGCGAGACGTCCCAGGCGAATCCCCGGCTACCCCATCGACGTCACAATCAATGTGGCGATGACGATTGATGGGAGGATGACGACGATGGCAAAGAGGATCTTGACACCTATCGATGGCTGTGAGGAGAGCACGGCGATTGTCCCGGTGGTCGCGGCGCTCGCGCGCGGCGCGGGCTCGACGGTCCGTCTGCTCAAGGTATTTCCGGTCCCGGAGCGCGTGATGGGACAGTACGGCCGCACGATCGCGTACGTCGATCAGGAGATGGCGCGTCTGACCGCGCAGGGGCTCGACGAGCTCGCGCACGTCGAGGCCGAGCTCGAGGGCATTCCGGTCGAGCGGGTCGTCCGCTTCGGCGAGCCGGCGCAAGAGATCGCG
>DATEMW010000476.1:0-2051 GCA_035275385.1 Candidatus Methylomirabilota bacterium
GACGTGCTGCGCGACACGCTGAGCATGACCGGCAGCAAGGAAGGGTGCGCGTCGGGCGACTGCGGCGCTTGCAGCGTGACGCTCGACGGCCGCCTGGTCTGCTCCTGCCTGGTGCTGGGCTGCGAGGTCGCCGGCCGGCGCATCGAGACGATCGAGGGCCTGGCCAAGGGCGAGCAGCTTCATCCGCTACAGCAGAAGTTCCTCGAGCACGCGGCGCTTCAGTGCGGCATCTGCACGCCCGGCTTTCTGGTGGCGAGCAAGGCGCTGCTGGAGCGCTCGCCGGACCCGAGTGACCACGAGATCCGATTCTGGCTGGCCGGGAACCTCTGCCGGTGCACGGGCTACGACAAGATCGTGACGGCGGTCAAGGACGCGGCCGTGACGATGAGAAAGGGATAACCATGGCCGAGAACGGCACGAACGGGACCAACGGGCAGGGCTACGTCGGCACGCGCACGATCCGCCCGGACGGCGTCGACAAGGTGACCGGACGCGCGCGCTTCGGCGCCGACTTCAACCTGCCGGGCCAGCTCATCGGCAAGGTACTGCGGAGCCCGCATCCGCACGCGCGCATCGTCTCGATCGACACGTCGAAGGCCGAGGCGCTGCCCGGCGTGAAGGCCGTCATCACCCGCGACGACTTTGCCGACCAGTCCTCGGAGTTCATCCCGGCCGGCGAGATGATGATGAACTACCGGGACGTCGTCCGGAACGTCATGGCGCGTGAGAAGGCGCTCTACGAGGGCCACGCGGTGGCCGCCGTCGCCGCCACCAGCACGGCGATCGCCCGGCGCGCGCTGAAGCTGATCGACGTGAAGTACGAGGTGCTGCCGCACGTGATCGACGTGGTCGAGGCGATGAAGCCGGGCGCGCCGGTCCTCCACGACGACCTCTTCACCGCCGGCGTGGAGCCCAAGCCCGACAAGCCCTCGAACGTGGCCAAGCGCATCGAGATCAACCTGGGCGACATCGAGGCCGGCTTCAAGAAGGCCGACATCGTCATCGAGCGCGAGTTCAAGACCGCGCCGGTGCATCAGGGCTACATCGAGCCGCACGCGGCGCTGGCGAGCGTGTCCGAGGACGGATCGTCCGAGCTCTGGTGCTGCACGCAGGGCCACTTCATCGTGCGCGCCCATTGCGCGCGGTTGCTGGGTCTCGATATCGCCAAGATCCGCGTGACCGCCTCCGAGATCGGTGGCGGATTCGGCGGTAAGACCGTCGTCTACCTCGAGCCGCTGGCGCTCGCGCTTTCGAAGAAGGCCAAGCGCCCGGTGAAGATGGTCATGTCGCGCGAGGAAGTGTTCAAGGCCTCCGGCCCGACCTCGGGCGCCACCGTGAAGGTGAAGATGGGCGCGACGAAGGACGGGAAGTTCGTCGCCGGCTTCGCCGAGCTCAAGTATCAGGCGGGCGCCTTCCAGGGCTCGCCGGTTCAGCCCGGCGTCTTCTGCGCCTACGCGCCGTACGACATGGAGAACGTCAAGGTCATCGGCTACGACGTGGTGTCGAACCGCCCGAAGGTGGCGGCCTACCGGGCGCCCGGCGCGCCGATCTCCGAGTTCGCGGTCGAGAGCGTGGTCGACGAGATCGCCAAGAAGCTCGGGATCGACGGGATCCAGCTCCGCATGATGAACGCCGCGCGCGAGGGCACCAAGGCCGCCTACGGCCCGAAGTTCGGCCCGCTCGGTCTGGAGGAGACGCTCAACTCGATCAAGAAGACCGAGCACTGGAACACGCCGCTCCGCAAGTGGCAGGGCCGGGGCGTGGCCTCGGGCTTCTGGTTCAACATCGGCGGCGAGACGTGCGCCTCGCTCACGGTCAACGAGGACGGCACGGTCTCGCTGGTGGCCGGCACCCCGGACATCGGCGGGCTGCGCGCCGCGCTCACCAACGTCGCCGCCGACGAGCTCGGCATCCCCTACGAGAAGGTGCGCCCGATCATCGGTGACACCGGCTCGCTCGGGTTCACGTTCCTCACCGGCGGCAGCCGCTCGGCGTTCTCGGGCTCGATGGCCATCGTCGAGGCGGCCAAGCAGATCAAGACCGAGCTCTGC
>DATEMW010000477.1:0-11944 GCA_035275385.1 Candidatus Methylomirabilota bacterium
GCGCAGCCGCCGGTCGCATGAAACGGCCACGGTCACCCGGCGCCCGGGGAGAGAACGCATGCGGCTGGCGTCCAAAATCTTTCTGACCTCGGCCATCGTGATCGTCGTACTCGCCGGCGTTGCGGGCCTCAGTCTTCGAGCGATCGATCGTCTGGCTTCGGCCAACCGCGAGATCGTGACGCGGACGGTCCCCGCGCTCCGCCTCACTGCAGCCGCTCGTGAGGCGATCGAGCCGCTCATGCGCCTGGAAGCGCGCGCCGTCATTTTCGGCGATCCGCATTACACGACCGCCTGGACGGAGCGGGCCGCGCAGGTCGCCGAAGACCTCGAGCGCCTCGCCGGGTTCGCGCAGAGCACGTGGGAGAAGCTCTACCTGCGTGAAGCGAGCGCGGCCTTCGACGCGTACCGCCGTGTCGTCGCCCGGGAGCGCGCCCTCATGCAGATGGGCGATCAGCGCGGCGCCGCCAATCTGACCGATGGTGAATCGCGGACGTTGGCCGAGCGGGTCGAGGAACGACTCGGAGCCCTGATGTCGGCGACCCACACGCGTGTGCTCTCGGTCGAAGCCGAGACCGCGCGCGTCGAGGGACGGATGTGGACCTCGGTACTGGTCGCGCTGGGCGCCGCTGTCGGGCTGGCGCTCCTGGGGGCGGCCGTGCTCTCCCACCGTATGACGCGCTCGCTCGCCGAGCTGTCCTCGGCGGCCGCGGCCGTCGCGGCCGGCCGGTTCCGCGAGCCGCTCGTGGTCAAGAGCCGCGACGAGATCGGCTCGCTTGCCCGGTCGTTCAATTCGATGGTCCGCCAGCTGCGCCAGGCGGAGGAATCTCGCCGCGAGTTCTTCGCGACCGTCTCGCATGAGCTGCGGTCGCCCCTCACGTCGATTCGCGGCGCCGCCGAGCTGCTGCGCGAGGGTATCCCCGGCCCGCTCACCGAGAAGCAGAAGCGCCTCACCGACATCGTGTCGGGCAGCTCCGGCCGGCTCCTGCGTCTGGTGAATCAGATTCTCGAGATGTCGCGTCTGCAGGCCGGGCTCGTGGAGCTCGAGCGGAGCCCGCTCGATCTGGCCGACCTGGTCGATCGCGCTGCCGAGGAGCTCCACCCGCTCGCGTCGGACGCCGGCGTGACGTTGGAGTGCGAGCGCATCGGCACGAGCTTTACGTACTACGGAGACGTCGAGCGTCTGCATCAGGTCGTCGTGAACCTGGGCGCGAACGCGATTCGGTTCACCCCGGCGGGCGGCCGTGTCGTCACGCGCGTGATCGACGCGGGTCCAGAGTTCGAGGTGCAGGTCGAAGACACCGGCGTCGGGATCCCCGCGGATGCCCTACCGCACATCTTCGAGGCGTACCGCCAGGCTCATCGAGAGCGCGGGGGTACGGGGCTCGGGCTCGCCATCGTGCGCGGGATCTCGGAAGCGCACGGAGGCCGCGTCACCGCCGAGTCTCGAGAGGGGAAAGGCAGCCGCTTCACGGTCCTGCTGCCGCGCTCCTAGCCCACCTCCGGGGCGCGCGTCGTCGAGTCTTCACCCCTTCGTGGCGGGTCTGTCACCCGCCGTCTGTAAGCTCAGCGGTAAGGATCGAGCCAGTTGATCAATCAGTTTCTTACCAGTGGCAGGAAATGGCCTCCTCACAGAGGCCATAAGTAGCTGATTTTTAGTTGCCTTACCCTAGCACCTTGTTTGCATACCGATTGGGTCGCTGAAACCCCATCCGGGAGGGAACAGTGCAAACTGAGCGAGTCGAGTCTGTGGCGGCGGCACCCGAACCTCCTCTCTTCGACGGCCATCCCCGGATGCGGGAGATCCGCTCGATAATTGAGAGCATCGCGGACACGGATACGACCGTCCTGATCCGCGGCGAGAGCGGTGTCGGCAAGGACCTGATCGCGCGCGCCGTGCACGCGGCCTCCTCGCGCCGGCAGGGGCCGTTCGTCAAGGTCAACTGCGCTGCGATCCCGCAAGAGTTGCTCGAGTCAGAGCTCTTCGGTCATGAGCGAGGCGCGTTCACCGGCGCCCACCGCCGCAAGCCAGGCCAGTTCGAATTCGCCAACACCGGGACGATCTATCTGGACGAGATCGGCGAGCTGCCGCTCTCGCTCCAGGCCAAGCTCCTGCACGTGCTCCAAGATTTCCGGTTCTCGCGGGTCGGCGGGCACATGCCGATCGACGTCGACGCGCGGGTGATCGCCGCGACCAACCGCCAGCTCGAAGACGCCATGGCGCAGGGCGAGTTCCGCGAGGATCTCTACTATCGCCTCAACGTCGTCGAGATCCAGGTGCCGCCGCTGCGGGAGCGCCGCGAGGAGATCCCCGGGCTGGTGTCGTGGTTCCTGACGAAGTTCAACGCGCAGTACGGCCGCAAGAAGAGCTTGTCGCCGGCCACCATGAACCGCCTCATGGAGTACCCGTGGGGGGGCAACGTCCGCGAGCTCGAGAACGCCATTCGGCGCATGGTCGTGCTGGCCGACGGCGAGCAGGCCTTCGAAGCGCAGTTCGCGCGCGCGCGCGGTATGAAAACCGTCAGCGCTGCGCCCGCAGCGCCGCCCGCTCCGTCGGTGACGGAGAGCCTGCGCGAGATCGCGCGCCGCGGCGCCCGCGAGGCCGAGCGGCACGCCCTGGCCGAAGTGCTCGAGCGCGTGCGCTGGAACCGCGCCGAGGCCTCGCGGATCCTCAAGGTCAGCTACAAGACCCTGCTCACCAAGATCACCGAGTGCGAGCTGGCGGCGCCTGCGCGCCGCCTTTCCTGAGCGGCCCGGTCCGGCCGCCCCGCCCGCGACTTGACAAGCCGCGGGCGGGCCCCTAAGGTCGCAGCGCCATGAACGAGCTCGATGCGCTCGCCCGATCGCTTGCGACCATCCTGAAGGAACGAAAAGAAACGATCGCGGTCGCCGAATCGTCCGCCGGCGGCTTGATCTCCGCCGCGCTGCTCTCCGTCCCCGGCGCCTCCGCCTACTTCCTCGGCGGCGGCGTGATCTACACGCAGGCGGCGCGGCGGGGCCTGTTGCATGTGCCCGATGAGGCTGTGAAGGGCATCCGGTCGAGCAGCGAGCCGTACGCGTTGCTCAAGGCGCGAACGATCCGCGAGCTCCTCGGGGCCACCTGGGGTCTCGCCGAGACGGGCGCGACCGGCCCAACCGGCAACCGGTACGGCGACGCCGCGGGGCACGCCTGCATCGCGGTGACAGGGCCCGTCGAGCGGGTGATCACGCTCGAGACCGGCCACGGCGATCGCGAGAAGAACATGTGGGCCTTCGCGAAGCGAGCGCTCGAGCTCCTGGAGACGTCGCTGGGCAAGCGGTAGGGCCCTCGTGCGATGCGGGTCGTCTTCTGGAACATCCGCGCCGGCGGCGGTGTTCGGGTCGGCCGGATCGCCGCGCAGCTCGAACGCTGGACCCCGGACGCGGTCGCCCTCTGCGAGTTCCGCGCGACGCCGCCGAGCCTAGAGCTGGCCGGCTCGCTGGCCGCGCTCGGACTCCGATACCAATGCACGACCGCCGAGCCGGCTCGGCCGAGCGCCAACCGACTGTTGATCGCGACCCGGTTCCCGATGCGCCGGCTGCGGCTTCGACTCGGGCCTGGCGACCCTGGACGGCTCCTGCTGCTTGCCTCGCTCGAGACTCCCGAGCCCCTCACCCTGGGCGCGATGCACGTCCCGAATCGGGTGACCGGACGGAAGGACCTGTTCTACGCGGCGGTCCTCGGCCTTCTCAGCCGCTGGCGCCGGGGGCCCACGATGGTGCTCGGCGACACCAACTCGGGCCGGCCGGGCATCGATGAAGAAACCCCGGTGTTCGGGCCGCGAGAGGACGCCTGGCTCTCTGGGCTGGAGCAGTGTGGGTGGCTCGACGCGTTTCGCCTCCTTCGAGGGACGTCGCGCGCCTACACCTGGTATTCACCCAACGGCGGCAATGGGTTTCGGCTCGACCAGGCCTTCGTGAACGATCAGCTCAGGCCGCGCCTGAGGGACGTCCGCTACGACTGGGGCCGGCGCGTCGGGAGCCCAGGCCGCCGGATCAGCGACCACGCCGCGCTCCTGGTCGACCTGCATAGCTAGATCGATCTTCACGGTCAGATGAGGTAGAGTCAGAATCCCCATGCGCTTCGGAACCTACTACTTCCTGCAGGCGCCGCCCGCGATCGCCCACCCGGACGTGATCCGCAACGAGATCGAGCAGATGGCGTGGACCGAAGAGCTCGGCTTCGACAGCGTCTGGCTGACCGAGCACCACTTCATCGACTACGGACTTTCGGTCTCTCCGGCGGTGCTGGCGGCGGCCGCCGCCATGCGGACGCGGCGGGTTCGAATCGGTCTGGCCGCCGCGATCCTTCCGTTCCACGATCCTGTCCGGCTCGCCGAGGAGCTGGCGATGGTCGACATCCTCAGCGAGGGCCGGCTCGACGTCGGCGTGGGCCGGGGCAATCGCCCGGTGGAGTTCGAGGGCTATCGCGTGCCCCAGATCGAGAACCGCGAGCGCTTCGAGGAGTGTCTGGCGATCATGCTGAAGGCGTGGACCCTGGACCGCTTCGCGTTCGAGGGCCGGCACTTCAACATCCCCGAGGTCCGCGTGATCCCCAAGCCGCTCCAGCGGCCTCACCCGCCGCTGTACGTGGTGTGCACGAGCCCCGACACGATCGAGGCCACCGCGCTCCGCGGCGCCCCGATGCTGAACTCGCTCCTGCGCGGCGGCGCCGAGCAGCTCGCCAAGAGTCGCGATACGTACGTGAAGGCGTGCGAGAAGGCCGGCCGGAGCGCCGCAGAGACCGCGAGCCTCCTCGGCCGGTGGGGCGTCTCGCGGCACGTGTACGTGGCGCCGACCGACGCGCAGGCGCTAGCCGAGGCCAAGGACGCCGAGATGTGGTACCAGGAATCGCTGCGGCGCTTCCTCATCCCGGAGCGGATCGATCGCGTGCATCCGCTGCTCCAGCCGGGATTCCGCGCGCTCGAGGAGCGATTCGCCCGCGTCTCGTGGGACGAGCTGGTCGCCGAGAGCGTGGCGTTCGGCTCACCGGAGACGGTCGCCGGGCGGATCGAGGAGTTCCAGCGCCTCGGCGTCGGCGAGATGCTCTGCTGGATGAACTTCGGTGGTCTGCCTCAGGACAAGGTGCGCCGCTCGATGGAGCTCTTCGCCCGCGAGGTCATGCCGCGGTTCCGCTGAGCCGCGTTACTTCGTTCGGCTCAGCACCAATCCGATCGCCTTCGTGAAGGACCCGACGGTGAACGGCTTCTGCAGCAGCGGGCCGAGCTTGGGCGCGTCGACCGACGCGCTGTCGCTGAGGTAGCCCGAGACGTAGAGCACCTTGATCTCCGGCCGCGAGTCCCGGACTCGCGTCACCCACTCGTCAGCGAAGGACGGCGGGATCCCCACGTCCACCACCATGAGGTCGATCGGGCCGGGGTGCTGCTGGCTCAGTGCCAGCGCCTCGTCGCGGTTGCCGGCCTCGAGGACCACGTGGTTCTGGAGCTGGAGAATCTCCCGGATCAGATCGCGCACCTCTCGCTCGTTCTCGATCACCAGCACGGTCTTGCCGTCGCTCGGCGCCGCAGCGGACATGGGTGTGAGCGGCGGCGCCGAAGGCTCGGTGGCCCGCGGCAAATAGATCTTGAAGGTCGAGCCGGCGCCGCTGCCGCTGGTCACGCTGATCTGGCCGCCGCACTGGGTGACGACGTCGTAGACGGTCGCGAGACCGAGCCCGCTCCCGCGGCCCGGCTCCTTCGTCGTGAAGTACGGCTCGAACAGGCGGGCGCGCGTCTCGTCGTCCATGCCGCAGCCGGTGTCGCCGACCGCCAGCATCACCGTCTGGCCGACGTTCCCGGTCTCGATCGTGAGGCGCCCGCCGCTCGGCATCGCGTCACGCGCGTTGACGACCAGGTTCATGATCACCTGGCCGATCTGATGCGGGTTGGCGCTGACGCGCGCCAGGCTCGGGCTCAGCCGCGTCACGAGCTCGATGGCGTCGCCGAGCAGCGGCTGCAGGACGCGCGTCACGTTGCCGACGATCTGGTTCAGATCGACCGGCACCGACGGTGCGATCGGCCGCCGGTTGCCCGAGAGCACCTGCTGCGCCAGCGCCGCGCCCCACTCGGTCGCCCGCTTGATGGCCTCGGCGTTACGGCGCAGCGGATCGTCGGCCCGCAGCCGCTTGAGCATCATCTCCGTGTAGCCGGTGATGACCGCGAGCAGATTGTTGAAGTCGTGGGCCACGCTGCTCGCGTGGCGCCGGAGGCTCGCGTTGTCGGCGAGAGCCTGCTCGAGCCGCGCGGTTTGCTCGCGGGGCGCCGCGCCGCCCTCCGTCATCGCGCCGCCTCGTCGGTGGGCAGGCTCGGTACGTCGGGGATCAGCGAGAGCACGATCGTGAAGGTCGTGCCGTGGCCGCGCAGGCTCTGGAAGCTGATCGCGCCGCCGTGGTCCTGAACGATCTTGTGCGCGAGAGCCAGCCCGAGCCCCGTGCCGCTGTCCCGGGTCGTATGGAACGGGTTGAAGATCCGGTCGGTATCGGCGGGCTCGATGCCGACGCCGGTGTCCTCGACCTCGACCTTGACCCGGTTCACGTGCCGCCGGTGCGCCGCCGGCATCGGGTCGCGGGTTCCAGCCCACCCGGCGCGTACCGTGAGCCGGCCGCCCTGCGGCATCGCGTCGAGCGCGTTGGCGATCAGGTTGACGAACACGCGGTAGAGCGCGTCCTTGTCCGCCTGGACCGACGGGACGTCCCGCGCGTACTCGCGCACGACCTCCACGCGCCGTTCGTCGAGCTGCACGACGTAGAGCTCGAGCGCGCGATCGATGAGCTCGGGCAGCCGGACATGGGTGAACTGGAGCCGCGGGGGCCGGGCCAGCTCGAGCAGGTTCTCGACGATGACGTTGATCCGTTCGAGCTCGCGCGGCACGACGCTCCGGAAGCGCTCGCGGAAGCTCGGATCGTCGAATCGCCGGTCGAGGTGCCGGCTGAAGGTGAGCAGCGACGTCAACGGATTTTTGATCTCGTGGGCGAAGCCCGCGGCAAGCGTGCCGAGGGCCGCCAGCTGGTCGGATCGACGCAGGTCGCTTTCGAGGCGGCGCACGAGCGTGACGTCGCGGATCACGCCGATGACGCCGAGATCCTTGCCCTCGCCTCCCTTGAGCGGCGCGGTGCTGAACTCGATCGGCAAGGTCGTCCCGTTGCGTCGCCGGAGCTTGAGCGGCACGCTCGCGATCGGCGCGCGGGTGGCGAGCGTCTCCGTCAAGAGATCGCTGACCTCGGACGTGTGCGCGAAGAGCTCGGTGCAGTAGCGGCCGACGGCCTCGCCGCGGAAGAATCCGGTCAGGAGCTCGGCGGCGGGGTTGAGCGTCACGAGGCGGCCGTCGAGGTCGATCGTCACGATGCCGTTCGTCAGCGACCCGAGGATGTTGTCGGTGTAGCCCTTGAGATCGGCGAGCTCCTCGAACTGCCGGCGCAGTCCCGCGTGCGCCTCCTCGAGCGCCGTCCGCTGCTGCAGGAGCTCGGCGGCCATGTGGTTGAAGGCCGCGGCGAGCCGGCCGATCTCGTCCTCGGTCGACGGCTCGATCCGCTGGTTCAGCTCGCCGCGGGAGATGGCCGCGGCCCCTTCGGCGAGCTGCTGCACCGGCCGCCCGATGCGCCGGGCAAGCAGCGCCGCCGCGGCGCTGCCGATCAGGAGCGCGACCAGGGTCAGCGCGCCGAGCTCGAGCCGCGTGCGCTGCAGCTCGGCCTCCATCCGCTGCTTGGACAGGCCGAGGCGTACGGTGCCCCACTTGCGTCCATCGACGAGAACCGGCACGGCGAAGTCGTAGACGGCCTCGCCGGCATTGGTGACGGTCTCCTGCGTCAGGGGCTCCAGGGTGTCGGCCGCCCGCTCGGCCGCCGCGCCGTGCAGCAGGAGCCCGACGCGCTCGGGATAGCGGCTGTGCGCCGCCACCTTACCGTCGGCGTCGAGCACGACCGCGTACACGACGTCGTGCTCGGCGGCCATGCGCACGACGTTCTGCTCGAGCGCCGTGAAGTGGTACAGCAGGAGCGGACCGGCCGAGATGGCCGCCAGGCTCCGGGCCAGCGCCTCACCGCGTCGCTCCATCTCGGAGATGATCCCGGCGCGCTCGTGGTGGTCGACCACGACCATGACGGCGGTCATGACGAGCACGATCACGAGGATCGTGCCGATCAGGAGCTTCGAGCGCAGCGATCTGGGTCTCATCGCGGGCGGTCCAGCCAGATCTTGCGGAATGGGATGTACGGATCGCCCAGCCCGTTGACCTCGACGCTCTTGACGTACGGCTGGAACAGCCGCTCGTACGTGTGGTGGAACACGGGGACGATCGGCGCGTCGTCGAGAATCAATTGCTCGGCCTTCCGATACCGTTCAACCCGATGCGAGAGGTCGGTGGCCGCCCGCGCGCTGGCGAGCACGTCGTCGACGACCGGATTGGCGTACCCGAACATGTTGCGCGTCGCGCCCGAGTGGAAGAGCTTGGCCAGGAAGTTGTCCGGGTCCGGAACGTCGGCATACCACGCGTAGAGGAAGACCGGCGCCTTCCCGTCGTCGACCATCTTGGAGAAGGCGGGCCAGTTCGTCTGGTACTGGAACTCTGCCGTGATGCCCACCGCCGCCAGGCTCTTCTTGATCTGGTCGTGCTCGCGCAGGATGTCGTCGCGCTTCGTCCCCGACCAGATCGTGATCGAAGGCAGGCCGCGGCCGCCGGGATATCCGGCCTCGGCGAGCAGGTCGCGCGCCTTCTGCCGGTCGACCGCATAGCCCGCCAGGTTGGGATTGAAGCCGAGCATCCCGGGCGGCAGGATCCCGCGAGCGAAGGTGTACTGACCGAAGAACACGTTCTGGATGATCGACTCTCGATCGATCGCATAGACGATGGCCTGTCGTACGCGGCGGTCGTCGAGCGGCTTCACGCGCGTGTTGAATCCGTAGAAGCGGAGGCTGATCATCGGCCGCTTCACGTAGATGTGGCTTCCGCCGCTTGCCAGGGCTCGCCGGTCCGCGCGCGGCGGCACCGGCGCGTCCTCGAGGTGTCCCTTCAAGAACTCGTCGTACATCGCGTCGCGCTGATCCCCGGGGAAGATGCGATAGACGAGACGCGAGATCTTGGGCGGGCCGTCGAAGTGATCCGGATTGGCGCCGAGGACGATCTCCTTGCCGCGCTCCCAGCGCACGAATCTGAACGGTCCCGTACCGATCGGCTGGGCGCCGAACGCCGGCCCCTGCGCCTCGACCAGGTCACGCGGCACGATCTTCGCCTGTCCCACCGGGATGACGGCCACGAACGGCACGACGGCTGCGTTCAGGGTCACCTGCACGGTGTGTTTGTCCAGCGCGACGAGACCCGCGACCGTCCGGGCTCGGCCCTGAGCGTAGTCGCGGGCGCCCTTGATGTTCATGAAGTACTCGGCGACGCCTGAGTTCGTCTTGGGGTCGAGCAGCCTCGAAAACGAATAGACGACGTCCTCGGCGACGACCTCGCGCCCGTGATGGAACTTCACGCCCTTGCGCAGCTCGAACGTCCACGTCAATCCATCCCGCGAGGCTCGCCAGAATTCGGCAAGCGCCGGCTTGATCGCCAGGGTCTGGTCGAACTGGACGAGCCCGTCGAAGATCTGCTGTGAGACGCTGCGCCCATAGGTGTCGGCGATCCGCGCCGGGTCGAGCGTCTCCGGATCTTGCCCCAGGGGCCGCCTATAGACGGCGCTGCCGCTATCCCGATCCGGGGCAGAGCTCGGCGTGGCCGAGCCGACGTTGATCGGGCGGTTGAGGATGAGAGGCGCCAGCGCGAGGGCGCAGAGGACCGTACCAAGGCCGAGGACCAGCATGAAGGGGGGCATGAAGCCCCCCTTCATACCCAAGAGCTTGCTAGTCCGACCCGCCGTCCGCAGTGCCGACCGCCTGGAAGAGCTGCGTGGAGCTGGACGTCGCCGACTCGATCACCGGCGCCACCAGCAGGAACGACGCGACGACTGCTGCCACGACAACGATGCCAGCCCATGCCTTCGCCATTGCTTTCCTCCTGAGCGGTTGAGGAGCCCTCCCCATGAGGGATCCGTGAGTGCAACCGCGAGGAGGCTAAGCAATTCGACGACCATCTTGCACGGAGATCTTGGACGCGGGGAAAGCGCGCGTTTCGCAATGGAGAAGCCGTCAGGTCGTGGAGGTCATCGCGTCGTTGTCGCACAGTGACTGTGCGCGCCGCCCATACGCTGAGCGCCCAGTAGCTGGGCGGTCAGCGCTCCCCGCTCGGCCCGCGCACGCCCCAGCGCGCGAGTTTCACGCGAAGAGAGTTGCGATGCACTTCGAGGATTCGGCCGGCCTCGGTGAGATTCCAGCCGACGCGCTCGAGAACCCGCAGCACGATCTGCCGCTCGAACTGGTCGGTGGCCTCGTTGAGCGGCAACGCCTCCGCCGCCCGAACCTTCGTCGCCTGCTGAGGCAGAGACACATCCAGCGGCAGGTCGTTGAGCTGAATGACCGGGCCTTCGGCCAGGACGACGCACCGTTCGATCACGTTCTCGAGCTCGCGCACGTTGCCCGGCCACCAATAGGCCTTCAGCGCGGCGAGCGCCTCCGGCGACAGGCCTTCGACCCGCTTGTGAAATCTCCGGTTGTCCCGGCGGATGAAGTGGTCGACGAGAAGCGGCACGTCCTGGATGCGCTCCCGCAAGGGCGGCACCACGACCTGGACGACGTTGAGCCGATAGTAGAGATCGTCCCGGAAAGCGCCGCGTCCGATCGCTTCCTTGAGATTGGTGTTGGTCGCGGCGATGAAACGCACGTCGATCTTGACCGGCCGCGCGCCGCCGACCCGCTCGATCTCGCGCTCCTGGATCACGCGCAAGAGCTTGGCCTGGAGGTCTGCCCGCAAGGTACCGATCTCATCGAGAAAGAGCGTACCGCCCTGGGCGAGCTCGAACTTGCCGAGCTTGCGCTGGTGGGCGCCGGTGAACGCGCCTCGCTCGTGGCCGAAGAGCTCCGATTCGATCAGGGTCTCGGCGATCGCCGCCGGGTTGACGGCGACGAACGGCCCGTCGCGGCGCGGCCCCTGATGGTGAACGGCCCTGGCCACCAGCTCCTTGCCGGTGCCGCTCTCGCCGGTAATGAGCACGGTGGTGGACGTGCGGGCGACCTGGACGATCAAGCTGTGCAGCTTCTCGATCGAGGGATCGCGGCCGACGATCTCGTCGAGATCGTGTGCGCGGGCGAGCTCGGAGCGTAGGAACGCGACCTCGCGCTCGAGGGCGCGCCGCTCGAGAGCACGGCGCGACAGCGACAGGAGCTCGTCCTCCTCGAAGGGCTTGGTCAGGTAGTCGAAGGCGCCGAGCTTCATGGCGGCCACGGCGGTACGCACGGTCTTCACCGCCGTGACGAGGATGACCTCGATGCCTTCGTCGATCGCCTTGATGCGCTCGAGCACCTCGATCCCGTCCATCCCGGGCAGCCGGATGTCGAGCAGGACCAGATCGATCGCGGAGGCGCGAACCACGTCGAGCGCCGCGGGGCCGTCGGGGACGTCCATGACGTCGTAGTGGTCCTCGAGAATCAGCCGGAACGATTCCCGTATGCCGGGATCGTCGTCGACCACGAGGATCACGGGGCGCGCCATGCCGGGACTCTAGCACCAATCGCGAGGCGCTCGCCCGGCGCCCCGCGCAGGGGTCCGGGGGCCGTATCGAACGCGTGACATTGACGGGATCGCCGGTGGATCGAAGAATCACCTGGTGCTCGCGAAAGTCTTGTCCGCCGCGCTCGTGGGCGTCGAGGCCGCGCTCGTTCAGGTCGAGGTCGACGTCGCCGACGGGCTGCCGGCGTTCAACACGGTCGGCCTTCCCGATTCGGCCGTTCGCGAAAGCCGCGAGCGCGTGCGCACCGCGATCAAGAACGCCGGCTTCAAGTTTCCCGCCGACCGGATCACGGTGAACCTCGCCCCCGCCGACCTGCGCAAAGAAGGCGCC
>DATEMW010000478.1:0-2701 GCA_035275385.1 Candidatus Methylomirabilota bacterium
TGGATGGTCGCGAACGAGACGTCCTGCTGGGCGACGATGTTCGCGGCCAGGCGCCCGTTGTCCTGCTGGGGGAAGAACCCCTTCGGGACGATGTTGAACAGGTGCACGTTCACCGCGAACGTCGAGAGGAAGATGATCATCACGATCGCGGGGTGGCGGAGCGCGACGGTCAGGGTGCGGCCGTACGCGCGGGTGATCGCGTCGAAGATCCGCTCGCCGAGTACCGCCAGCCGAGGCCGATGGTGCGGGTCGTGCGGCCGGAGCAGGAGCGCGCACATCATCGGGGTCGTCGTCAGCGAGATCGCCAGCGACACCAGGACCGCGACCGAGAGCACCACCGCGAACTCGCGGAAGAGCCGGCCGACGATGCCGCCCATTAACAAGATTGGGATGAACACCGCGACCAGCGAGATGCTCATCGACAGCACCGTGAACCCGATCTCCTTGGCGCCGGTCAGCGTGGCCTCGAGCACGCCCACGCCGCGCTCGATGTGGCGCATGACGTTCTCGACCACGACGATCGCGTCGTCGACGACGAAGCCCGTGGCCACGGTCAGCGCCATCAGCGAGAGGTTGTCGATGCTGTAGCCGACGAGGTACATGATCGCGAAGGTCCCGATCAAGGAGACCGGCACCACGATGCCCGGGATGAGCGTCGCGCGGATGTTCCGGAGGAACAGGAACACGACCAGCACCACCAGCGCGATCGAGATGATCAGCGCCTCTTCGACGTTCTTGACCGACGCGCGAATGGTCACGGTCTGGTCGAGCACCGGGCGCAGGGTGATCTCGGCCGGCACCAGTGCGCGCAGATATGGCAGCTCGGCGCGGATCCGGTCGACGGTGTCGATGATGTTGACGCCGGGCTGGCGGAAGATGACGAGGACGACCGCGGTCTCGCCGTTGGAGACCGCGCCGGCGCGGAGGTCTTCGACCGCGCTCTCGACGCGCGCCACGTCGATCAGGCGCACCGGCGCGCCGTTGCGCCAGGCCACGATCAGCGGCTCGTATTCGGGGGCCCGGCGCAGCTGATCGGTGGCATTGATCTCCCAGGTGTACCGCCCGTTGTCGAGCTGGCCCTTGGGACGGTTGACGTTCGCGGCCGCGAGCACGCGCCGGACCTCGTCGAGCCCGATGCCGTAGCGCGCGAGCGCCATCGGGTTCAGGTCGACGCGCACCGCCGGCAGCGAGCTGCCGCCGACGAAGATCTGACCGACGCCCTCGAGCTGGCCGATCTTCTGCTGCAGCACCGTCGACGCGATGTCGTACATGCGCCCCTTGTCGACGGTCTTCGACGTGAGCGCCATGATCATGATCGGCGCGTCGGCGGGGTTCACCTTCCGGTACGTCGGCAGGCTCGGGAGGTTCGGCGGCAGCTGGCCCGCCGCGGCCGCGATCGCCGACTGCACGTCGCGCGCGGCGCCGTTGATATCGCGCGCCAGGTCGAACTGCAGCGCGATCGTCGAGGCGCCGAGGAAGCTGACCGACGTCATCTCGGTGATGCCGGCGATGCGACCGAACTGACGCTCGAGCGGGGTGGCGACGGCCGCCGCCATTGTCGTGGGGCTGGCGCCCGGCAGGCCCGCGACGACCGAGATCGTCGGGAAGTCGACCTGGGGCAGCGGAGCCACCGGCAAGAGCCGGAACGAGATCGTCCCGGCGATGACGAGCGCGATCGTCAGCAAGGTCGTGCCGACGGGCCGGCGGACGAACGGGCTCGACAGGCTCACGGTGCCGTCACCGGATGCGCGGCGCGGCGGCCCGCGCGTGCGCCGCGGCGTGCCAGGCGCGCGGCCACACGATCGAACGCCAGGTAGATCACCGGCGTCGTGTAGAGCGTGAGCACCTGGCTCACGATCAGCCCGCCGACGATGGCGACGCCCAGCGGCTCGCGGAGCTCGGAGCCCACGCCGTGACCGAACGCGAGCGGCACGCCGCCGAGCAGCGCGGCCATCGTGGTCATGATGATCGGGCGGAAGCGCAAGAGCGAGGCCTGCTCGATCGCCTCGCGCGCCGAGCGTCCCTGCGTGCGCTGTGCGTCGAGCGCGAAGTCGATCATCATGATCGCGTTCTTCATGACGATGCCGATCAAGAGAATGATGCCGATCAGCGCGATGACCGACAGGTCGAGGCGCACGAGCAGGAGGGCCAGCAGCGCGCCGAGCCCCGCCGAGGGCAGGGTGGACAGGATCGTGATCGGGTGGATCCAGCTCTCGTAGAGCACGCCCAGCACGATGTAGACGGTGACGATCGCGGCCAGGATCAGGAACGGCTGGTTGGCCAGTGACGCCTGAAACGCGCGCGCGGCGCCCTGGAACCCCGTCTGGATACTCGGCGGCATGCCGACCTCGCGCGTGACCCGGTCGATCGACGTCACGGCGGCGCCCAGCGAGACGCCGGGCGCCAGGTTGAACGAGACGGTGACCGCGGGGAACTGGCCCTGGTGGCTGATCGCGAGCGCCGTGGCGCGCTGCTCGATCGTCGCGAGGGTTGAGAGCGGCACCTGGCCGCCCGCCGCGGACCGCAGGTAGACCCGGTCGAGCATCGAGGGATCCATGCGGAAGTCCGGCAGGACCTCGAGCACGACCCGATACTGGTTCAGCTGCGTGAACACCGTCGAGATCTGGCGCTGGCCGAACGCGTTGTAGAGCGCGTCGACGATCATCTGCGGCGTGATACCAAGACGCGAGGCGGTGGCGCG
>DATEMW010000479.1:0-2132 GCA_035275385.1 Candidatus Methylomirabilota bacterium
GTCAACCTGCTGGACGCCGCCCAGAAGCTCGGCAGCAAGCTGTCCAGCTTGAAGCACGTGTCGGGGCTCGACGCGCCGCCGACGATCCAGCGCCTGCACGACGAGACGCAGGCGCAGTTCTGGACGGGCTTCGGCCAGTCCGAGACGACCGGCTTCGTGAGCATCCAGCGCGTGCGCGACAAACCCGGCGCCGCCGGCCGCCCGATACCGGTGTGCCGCGTCAGGCTCGTCGACGACTACGACCGCGAGGTGCCGACGGGCACGCCGGGTGAGATCGTCGTGCGCGGTCCCGTCGTCTTCCAGGGCTATTTCGGCCAGCCCGACGTGACGGCCTACACCCTGCGCAACGGCTGGCATCACACCGGCGACGTCGGGCGCTTCGACGAGGACGGCTGGCTCTACTACGTCCGGCGCAAGCCGGAGAAAGAGCTGATCAAGCCGGGCGGCGAGAACGTCTACCCCGCCGAGGTCGAGTCCGTCATCGTGCAGATGGACGGCGTCGCGGCCGCGTGCGTCTACGGAATCCCCGACGTCAAGTGGGGCGAGGCGATCCGGGCGATCGTCGAGGTCCGCCCGGCCGACCGCTACACCGGCCAGCAAGTCATCGACTTCGTCGGCTCGAAGATCGCACGGTTCAAGCGGCCGCACGCGGTCGCCTTCACGGACGCGCTGCCGCGTACGGCGGACGGCGCGGTGGATCGCGAGGCGGTCAAGGCGCTCTGGGGGACCGGCCCGTGAAGGTCTTCGCCGAGCATCACGACATGTTCCGGGCGACCGTGCGCGCGTTCGTCGAGCGCGAGGTGATGCCGCACGTCGAAGCCTGGGAGGCCGCGGGCCGGATCCCGAAGACCATCTGGCCGCGCATGGGCGAGCTCGGGCTGCTGGGCGTCGAGTACGACGAGAAGTACGGCGGCGCCGGCGCCGATCTCTTCACGACGGCGGTGCTGCACGAGGAGTGCGCGCGATCGCGGTCCGGCTCGTTCGCGATGGCCGTCGGCGTCAACACCGACATGGCCTCGCCTCATCTCTACTGGACCGGCAGCGAGGCGCTGAAGGAGAAGTACCTGCCGGCCATCTGCCGGGGCGAGAAGCTCTGCGCGCTCGCGGTGACCGAGCCCGGCGGCGGCAGCGACGTCGCCGCCATCCGCACGCGGGCCACCCGCGACGGCGACGGCTACGTCCTGAACGGCTCGAAGATGTTCATCACGAACGGCGCCCTCGCCGACCTTTACTTCGTCGCCGCGCGGGTCGAGGCCGGCGACGCCGGGCGCCGGCACCGCGGCATCTCGATGTTCCTGGTCGAGCGCGAGACGCCGGGCTTCACCGTCAGCCGGACCCTGGCCAAGACCGGCATGCTGGCCTCGGACACCGCGGAGCTCGCGTTCGCGGATGCGCGGGTGCCGGCCGACCACCTGCTGGGTCGCGAGGGCGTCGGTTTCTACGAGGTCATGCGCGTCTTCCAGCGCGAGCGGCTCGTGGCCGGTCTGCACGCGGTGGCGATGTCCCAGCGCGCGCTCGAGGACACGATCGCCTACGTGCGCGAGCGGCAGGCCTTCGGCGGGCCCCTCGCGGACAAGCAGGTCGTGCGCCACAAGCTCGCCGATCTGGCCACGTTGATCGAGGCCGGCCGCAGCCTGACCTATGCGGCCTGCCGCCGGTACGCGGACGGCGAGGAAGCGGTGCGCGACGTGTCGATGGCGAAGCTCTTCACGGCGGAGATGGCGAACCGGGTCGCGTACGACTGCGTGCAGCTCCACGGCGGGTACGGGTACATGCGCGAGTACGCGATCGAGCGGTTCGCGCGCGACGCCCGGCTCCTCACGATCGGCGGGGGCACCAGCGAGATCATGAAGGAGATCATCGCCAAGGACCTCAAGCTCTGACCGCGCCGTGAGCGCGCCGGATTTCGTCGCCATCGGCCACGTCACGCTCGACCGCTTCGGCGAATCCACGCGCCCCGGCGGCTCGGCGCTCTACGCGGCCGTCACCGCCCATCGCCTCGGGCTCTCGGTCGGCCTCTTGACCAGCCACGCCGACGATTTCCCGCTCGACGTGATTCCGTCGAAGATCGAGGTCGTCAGCGTGCCGGCCGCCGAGACCACCGTGTTCGAGCATCGCCACGATCCCGGCGG
>DATEMW010000480.1:0-3376 GCA_035275385.1 Candidatus Methylomirabilota bacterium
CGGCTCACGTGCCGGAATCCGGGATCGGCGCCGAAGCGGGCCACCAGGCCCTCGACGAGCCGCGGGGCCAGCCGCGTCGTCTGATAGTGCGGCCTCAAGACCACGCGGATGCCCCCGGCGAGCAGCGCCGCGATCAGCGGCTCGCCGCAGACATGCAGGATCGACTGCTCCCCCCAGGTCGGCGCGAGCAAGGCGGTGGTCGTCCCCGACGGCGCACGCGGGGAGGCGTCGGCCTGCGCGACGAGGCGCTCGAGCCGAGGGTAGCCCTGCGGGAACAGGTGCTTGGGCGTCAAGCGCTGCAGCGCCTCGCGCCGGCGGATCTCGGCGACGTGATGCGGGCCGACGCACAGCAGGCTGTCGTAGTGGTCGTACGAGTTCGGGTGGTCGACCATGTGCGTGCTGCCCATGCTGTGGAACACGTAGGCGTAGTGCACCGGATGAACCGAGCGCTTGAGGTGAAAATTCTGCAGATCGAGCATCGTCAGCACCAGCACGTCGGCCTTGAGGGTCTGGAAGAACCAGGTGCAGAGAGCGCCCGCCCCGATGGGAAACCCGTGGACGCGCCCGCTCGGCGCCGCGGGCAGCGCCACGCTTCCCTCCGAGGTGACGTGGCAGACGGTCCGGGACAAGCCGTCAGCCAGAAAATCGATGAGCGGCTGGAGATGATGCCAGTCCTGATGCGTCTCTGAGTAGAAGACGATGCTGCGGTCGCCGGGCGGCAGCTTCTGGAAGCGTCGGTAGCTCTTCCACTCCTGCCACATGCTCATGATCGGCGCGACGCGAGGGGCGCCACCGAGTCGCGCCGGGCGCGCTACTTCTCCGGCGCCGGCCTCTTGCCGCGGAAGAGCGCGATCAGCCGATACCAGAACATCTTCACCGCCAGCGCCAGAGCGGCCGCCACGCCGAGCACCGCCGAGACCAGCATGCTGCCGGTGCCCGGGTCGAGGTACGCGTACGCAGGCGAAGCCATCAACAGACACGCGGCCAGGACGAGCGCAATACGACTCACCATCATGCCGGGTTTCCCTCGTGTCCTGACTCAGACACGAAACGTGTAGGTTCGATTGGGATCGCGCTCGATGTCGGGCGGGAAGCTCTTCCGCTTGTCAGCGAAATACTGCACGCGGTGGTCACCGGCCGACCGGCGGTTGTAGGTGATGTAGAGCACGCGCCGGCGCTCGGCGGTGAGGTTCGGGCTCGAGGCGTGCGGGGTATAGGAGTCGAAGAACACCGTGTCGCCGGGCCGGGTCGGTACCGCGCGGCCGCCGAGCCGCCGCATGTCGTCGTCGGTGAGGGGCTTCCACTCCTCGCCCAGGAGCCCGCGCGTGTGCTGGCCGGCGCACAGCTCGAGGCAGCCGTTCTCGACGGTCGTGGAGTCGATCGTGACCATGGCGGTGATGAACAGGTCCGCGTAGGTGCTCCAGCCGGCCTGCTGGTCCTGGTGCGGCTTGAAGCCGTCGCCGCCGGGCAGCTTGAAGTTGATCTTGTCCTTGAAGAGCACGGCCGGCTCGCCGAAGAGACGCGACACCGCGCCGCGCAGCTTGTCGCCGTCGCAGAGCTCAGCGAACCCTGCATGGAACGGGCAGAAGTTTTCGATCCGCTGCAGCACGCGCTCGGCGGGACGCAGCAAGCTCGGCTCGTAGTACTTCATGGCTCGTCCGGGGACCTCGGCGCTCTGCTCGAGCTCGTCGGTCCAATCGGAGATGCGCGCAGTCTCGGCCTCGTCGAAGAGCCCTTCCACCACCACGAAGCCGTCGCGCTGGAAGACTTCGCGCTGGAGAGCCGGGTCGTGAACCGGTGCGAGGGGTGTCTGGGACCGCCGGGCCGTCGTCTGGCTCAATGCCGCGTCAACCTCCCGTCATCGACCGCGGGTCGTGCAAATGCATCTCATGTCGATCGTGCGTCAATTCGGTTACGCACAGGATACTATAGGCCCCGATGAGCCACGCACGAACCTCGGCGATCATCCTGGCCGCCGGCGTCGCCCGCCGGCTCGCTCCGCTGACCGATCACACGCAGAAGTCGCTCTTGCCGGTGGGCGGGCGCCCGATCCTCGCGCGGATGCTCGACGCGCTGCACGCCGCGGGCGTGCGGCACGTCGCGATCGTCGTCGGCCACTGCGCCGACCAGGTGCGGGCGCTCGCGGCAACGGCGCCGAGCGGGATGACGATCGAGTGCGTGCATAACCCGGCCTACCAGAAGGGCTCGTCGATGTCCCTCTACTGCGCGCGCGACCTGATCAGCCGCGAGCCGACCCTGATCATGGACGCCGACGTCGTGTTCCCGCGCGAGTTCCTGCGGCGGCTCGTCGGTGCGCCGGCGCCGCAGGCGTTCCTGATCGACGAAGGCTTCGCCGACACCGGCGAGGAAGTGAAGATCTACGTCCAGGACCAGCGTGTCATCGCGCTCGGCAAGAAGATCGTGCCGCGCGCATGGGACCGGGTGGGCGAGGGCATCGGCTTCTTCAAGTGCGGGCCGGAGGCCGGCCGCGACCTGATCGGCCTGCTCGAGCGGGTCATCGACGAGAGCCAGGGAGTCTGCGAATACGAGGACGCGCTGCATCTCTTGGTGAGCCGCCAGCGCGTGGAAGCGGTAGACGTGACGGGGTTGCCGTGGACCGAGGTCGACTTCGCCGAAGATCTGCATCGCGCGCAGTCCGAGGTCTATCCGGCGATCGCCAGGCTGGAGGGCCCATGAGCGCACGAGGAATCCGAGCTGTCCGAGAGCACCTGGCGAAGCTTCCCCCATCGAGCTCGCTCACCCTGGAGCAGCGGCGCAGCCAGTACGACCGCGCCGAGCGCGTCTTCCCCACCCCGGCCGACGTCAAGGTTGAGATCGTGAACGCTCCAGAGCGCCCGGCCGAGTGGCTCACGCCGCCCGGAGCCCGGACCGACACGGTCGTGCTCTACTTCCATGGCGGCGGCTATGCGATCGGCTCGCCGCGCTCGCACCGTCATCTCGCCGCGGCGCTCGCGCGCGCGGCCGGCGCGCGAGCGCTGCTGCTCGACTACCGGCTGGCGCCCGAGAATCCGTTCCCGGCCGCGCTCGACGACGCGGTCGCGGCGTATGAGTGGCTGCTCGCGCGCGGGATCGCGCCGGGCCGGATCGTGCTCGGCGGCGATTCGGCGGGCGGCGGGCTCACCGTCGCGACCTTGCTCGCGCTGCGCGACCGCGGGCTGCCGCGGCCGGCGGGCGGCGTGTGCATCTCGCCGTGGGTCGATCTCACGTGCAGCGGCGCCAGCTACGCGACGAAGGCGGCGTCGGACCCGATCGTCACCCGCGACGGGGTCGAGGCGATGGCGCAGGCCTACGTTCGCGGCGGCGACCGCAAGGCGGCGCTGGTCTCCCCGCTCTTCGCGGATCTGCGCAACCTGCC
>DATEMW010000481.1:0-4804 GCA_035275385.1 Candidatus Methylomirabilota bacterium
CAGCGCGCCCTCGATGATGTGCCAGAGCCCGTGGATCCGTCCGGTGCCCAGGCTGCCGCCGAACGTGTTCAGCGGCAGCTCGCCGTCGAGCTCGATGCGCCCGTCCTGGATGAAGTCGAGCGCTTCGCCTTCCTTGCAGAACCCGTAGGACTCGAGCCCGTAGATGACCGACGCCGAGAAGCCGTCGTAGATCTGGGCCACGTCGACGTCTTTGGGCGAGAAGCCCGATCGCTCCCAGGTGAGTCGTGAGGAGCTCCGGCCGCCTTCCATGTAGCTCGACAAGCTGCCGATGCGGCCGGCCACCTCGAACGCGAGCCGCTGACCATAGCCCGCGATGTACGCGGGCCGCGGCTTGAGCGCGCGAGCCCGCTCGGCGGTGGTCAGGACGATCGCGACGGCTCCCTGCACCGGGATGTCGCAGTCGTAGAGACAGAACGGGTAGGCGACCATGCGGGAGCTCAGATAGTCCTCGCGCGTCAGCGGCTGGCCGCAGAAGTACGCGTGCGCGTTCTTGTGCGAGTGCCGGCGCTGGGTCACCGCGAGCGTCGCCATCTTCTCGCGGGGCTGGTTGTGCCGCTCGAGCCAGCGCGTGTACGCGACGGCCATGCCCTGGCCGGGCCCGCCGAAACCGTACGGCGCGGTGAACTGCGCCGGGCCTTGCGCGTACGTGCCCGGCAGGTTCTGGTAGGTGCCTTTCGGGTTGTGCATCGCGCGCCACACCACCGCGTACTTGCAGACGCCGGCGAGCAGCGCGTTGACGGCCTGCTGGACTGCGCCGCCGATGTTCACGGTCTCGACTTGCACATGCCAGGTGAGGTTCGGCAGCTTCAGCATCGCCATCATGCAGTTGACCGAGACCACGGTGACGCCGTCGATCATCGCGTGGCCGGTGGCCGGGAGCTCAGGGTAGGTGGCCAGCCCGTCGATGTCCGCCATGGCCAGGCCGGAGTCCTCCACGGCGCCGCGGACCGCCTCGAGCGCGTGTGCCGCCAGCGGAATCTCGGCGGAGCGCGTGACCTTCGAAAAGCCCACGCCGCTCACCGCGACCTTGCAGCGATGCTCCCACATACGCTGGGATCTCCTCGGGCTACCGGGAGTCGCGCGCCAGCCGGAACTGCGGCAGCGTGATGTCGTCGTTCATCGGCTCGAACACCACTTCGACACGGCGGCCCACCTTCGCCTCGGTGTACGGCGCCTCCAGCAGATTCGCGGCCAGCAGCGCGCCGGGCGCGTCGTCGAGCTCGACGATGATGCTGGCGTACGGGATCGCCGCGGCGAAGCGTTTGTCGCCCGCGTGGTACATGATCGTGTACGCGTAGATCTGGCCCTTGCCGCTGACCGGCTCGAACGCGAGATCGATCGCCATGCAGCGCACGCAGGTCGCGTAGGGCGGATGCTGGAAGTGCTTGCACGTCTGGCAGCGCTGCAGCGCCAGCACGCCGCGCTTGGCCGAATCCCAGAACGGCTTGGTCCACTCGTTCGGCACGGGGATCGGCCGCGTCACTTGGCCCCAGTCGCTCATCGTCGTGTTCTCACCGGTGCCCGAACGTAGCGCCGGAGCCTGGGCGAGTCAATTGCCGGACGATCACGTCTATGCGAGGTGGGCGGCGACTGCGGGCCCGACGCGCTCGACGCCGGCGAATGAGCTCAGCGTGAGCCAGGTCGGGAATGCGCGGACGAGCGACGGCGGTCCATCAAGCCGGATCAGGCCAGCTCGGATGGTCGCAGCCAGCCGCACGTCACCCATCCAGACACGTGTCAGAGTCCGGAGGTCGGCGCTGACCACGATGTCGACCTGAAAACCGGGGTCCTTGAGGCAGAGGTCGACCTCCCGCCGCTGGAGCACGAGCCACCACGTTCTCGGGCAATGCATGGTCGACGGCACGCCGCGGAAGTCGAAGCGTACGACGACCCGCTCCGGGGGCAGAGCGTCCAGGTCCACACGCCGGTGGATGTCCCACATGAGCAGGCCTGGGTCCAGGTCACCGCGGTCTATCTGTGCGCGGGCCCACCGCTGGCCCCACTCGCCGAGGCGCTCGATAAGCGGCCGCAACTCCTCGCCCGCCGCGGTGAGGTGGTATTCGCGCCCGCGGCCACGCGGCCGGGCCACGCTCCGCACGATGCCGGCGTCCTCGAGCTGCTCGAGCCGTGTGGCGAGGAGCGTGGGCGACATCAGGGGCACACCCCGCTGGAGGTCGCTGAAGCGACGGCTCCCACAGAGCAGCTCGCGCAGGACGAGCGGCGTCCATCGCTCGGCGACGATCTCGGCCGCCTTGGCGACCGGGCAGAACTGGCCGTACCCCTTCATATGATCCGAGGGTAGTGAAGGGCGCAGGGCGTCGCAACTCCATTTCTTGGAGTTTACCGCCCGCACCGCCGGCGCCATCCTGCCGGCCAGGAGGTGCCCTATGGTTGCTCGATCAGCTCTCGAGACCGATGCGGCCCTCGCCGACCTGGCGCGACACTTTCGTGGAGAGCTCATCCGCGCCGGCGACACGCAGTACGACGCTGCGCGCGCGATCTGGAACGGTGCGATCGATCGTCATCCCGGGCTCATCGCGCGCTGCACCGGCGCCGCCGACGTGCGGGCTGCCGTCCGTTTCGCGCGCGAGCGCGATCTTCTCGTCGCCGTGCGGGGCGGCGGCCACAACGTCGCCGGCACCGCGGTGTGTGACGGCGGGCTCGTGATCGATCTCTCACCGATGAAGGGCCTGTGGGTCGATCCGGCGCGGCGAACGGCGCGCGCGCAGCCGGGACTCCTCTGGGGCGAGTTCGACCGCGAGACCCAGGCCTTCGGGCTCGCCGCGCCCGGCGGGATCATCACCCACACCGGCATCTCAGGCCTCACACTCGGCGGGGGGCTCGGCTGGCTGATGCGCCGATACGGCCTGGCCGCCGACAACGTCCTGTCGGCGGATGTGGTCACCGCCGACGGCGACCTTCTTCGCGCCAGCGCTGAGGAGCACGCCGACCTCTTCTGGGGGCTCCGCGGTGGCGGCGGCAACTTCGGGGTGGTCACGTCCTTCGAGTATCGCCTGCACCCCGTCGGACCGATCGTCCTGGCCGGCGTGATGCTCCACCCTGCCGCGAAGGCGCGCGAGGTCCTCGGCTTCTACCGCGACTTCATCGCGACCGCGCCCGACGAGCTGACGACCATCGTCGTCCTCCGGATGGCGCCGCCCGCGCCATTCCTTCCTCCGTCGGTGCACGGGCAACCGGTCGTAGTCATCGGCGCGTGCTACGCGGGCTCAGTGGAGGAGGGCGAGCGGGCGGTTGCTCCGCTGCGGCAGTTCGGCGAGCCACTGGTAGACCTGATCCGGTCGACGCCGTACGTCTCACACCAGGCGATGTTCGACCCCACCGCGCCCCACGGGCTCGGCTACTACTGGAAATCGGAGTACGTCCCATCGCTCAGCGATGGCCTCATCGATACGCTCGCCGAGCGGGCCTGGGGGGTCGCGACGCCGGAGTCGTACACGATCATCTTCCATCTGGGCGGCGCCGTCGGTCGACAGGATCCGGAGGGATCGGCCTTCGAGGATCGGCGGGCGGCCCACGCGGTGAACATCGACGCAGTCTGGTCCGAGCCCGCTCGCGCGTCCGCGTGCATCGCGTGGACCCGGGAGCTGTGGGAGGCGGTGCGTCCGTATTCCACGGGCCGTGTCTACGTGAATTTTCTCGGGGACGAGGGGCAGGACCGTGTCCGCGCGGCCTACGGCAAGGCCAAGTACGAGCGGCTCCGGGCGCTCAAGCGCCAGTACGACCCGACGAACTTCTTCCGGCTGAACCAGAACATTCGACCGTAGATCGGCGCGAGTAGTCCACATCTCCACCGTTGTCCACATCGCGAAATTGTGACGCGCCGACGCGGTCTGCGCGAGGCGGTGGCTGCAGATGCCGCTGTTCTCGGGCTTTCGGTGCGCGTGCGTCGCTGATTCGCGCGCAATTGGCGGCTCGCTCGGCGTAGACGCCGCGCGAAGCCGCTCAAGATGCGGGCGAATGTGTTGTTGACGCCCGCGCCCGGCGCGACGAGAGTCGCGGTGGATCGAACACGTCGCCGGAGGTGCAGCATGCTGGATCCGACCGCCGAGGGACAGCTACGCCGGGAGCTTCATCACATACTCGGGCGCCTCGAGCAGCATGAACGCACCGCGCTGATCGAGGCACACTCGGAAGGCGCGCGGCTCGTCGGTGACATGTTCGCCGACGCGCAGGTCGTCGCGTCGCGGAATCTCGAATCACTGAGCTACGAGCGCCTGTCCCGCCGCGCCAGAGAGCTGATGAACGCGCTGGAGCGGCTGCGCGATGGCAGCTACGGGATCTGCGAGGAGTGCCAGAGCACGATCCCCCAGGCGCGGCGGCGGGCGCTTCCCGGCGTCACGACGTGCGTGCAGTGCCAGGAGCGCGGCGAGCGCGCGCGCTCGCGGTTCCAGCCGGCGGAATGGACGGTCCGGCGGCCGCGCGTGAAGCAGAAGAACGGCCGCCAGGACGAGGCGAGGACGTGATCGCGTAGCGGTGGTACCGTAGCGGCGCGATGGCTGCCGCGCTGCGCGCGCTGTTCACGCCGATCCAGGTCGGCCGGCTCACGCTGAAGAATCGGATCTATTCCTCCGGCCACGCCGAGGCGATGGCCGAAGGCGGGCGGCCCGGCGAGCGTCTCGCGCGCTATCACGCGGCCAAGGCGCGCGGCGGCTGCGCGCTCACGATCTTCGGCGGCTCCTCGAGCGTGCATCCCTCGTCGCCGGCCGCGGCGTGGAAGCAGATCGCCAACCACGACGATTCGGTCATTCCCGCGTACCGCGCG
>DATEMW010000482.1:0-3050 GCA_035275385.1 Candidatus Methylomirabilota bacterium
CGCCGTCGAGCGAGCCCGCGGCCGCGCGCGTGGGCTGAGCGCCGCCGCTCGACGCGATCATCCGCCGCTTGACCCGCGCTGGGCGCGCCACTAAGCTCTCGCGACAGCCGCCGTACGCAGCCACTCTTCATGAAGGGTAGACGACCATGACGACGCTCTTGATGCTGCCGCCTCAGAATCCGACGACGCGCGGCTGGGCCTCGCGCCTGGCGTCCGCGGTGCCCCAGCTGTCCGTCGTGGTGGCCGAGACCCAGGCCGATGCCGCGCGCGCCGTGGGCGATGCGGAGGCGGCGTTCGGCACCCTGCCGGACGCGCTGATCCCCGCCGCGAAGCGACTGCGCTGGCTGCAGGCGCCACAGGCGGCGCCGCCCGCGGGCTACTACTCGCCCGCGCTCATCGCCCACAGCGCGACCGTGACGAACTTCCGCGAGATCTACAACGACCACATCGGCGCGCACATCATGGCGTTCGTCCTCGCGTTCGCGCGCGGGTTCCATCATTACTTCCCGCGACAGGTGCGACGCGAGTGGCGCCGCGAGCCTCAGGAGAGCGGCGGCGTGATCCACCTGGCCGAGGCCACCGCGCTGATCGTGGGCGTCGGCGGCATCGGCAGTGAGGCGGCGCGCCTGGCCGCCGCGTTCGGCATGCACGTGATGGGCATCGACGCGCGCCGGCGCGAGGCGCCGCCCGGCGTCGTGAAGCTCGACGGCCCCGACGCGCTCGACTCGCTCTTGCCGCTCGCTGACTTCGTCATCCTCACGGTGCCGCACACGCCGGCCACCGAGGGCTTCATGCACCGCGGGCGCTTTCAGCTCATGAAGCGGACCGCGTTCTTCATCAACATCGGGCGCGGCATGACGACACGGCTCGACGACCTGGTCGCGGCGCTGCGGGCTGGTGAGATCGCCGGCGCGGGTCTGGACGTCTTCGAGCAAGAGCCGCTGCCGGCCGAGCATCCGCTGTGGACCTTGCCCGGCGTCCTGATCACGCCGCACACCGCCGGTCACGGCCCGCACCTCGACGAGCGCCGCTTCGAGATCTTGCTCGATAACTCGCGCCGCTTTCTCACCGGGCAGCCGCTGCGCAACGTAGTGGACAAGGCCAACTGGTTCTGAGCGCGGGCCACGTGATAGCCTCTCCGGCGAGGAGGGCGGGCCGATGATTGAGGTACGACGCCTCGGGACGCAGATCGGCGCGGAAATCCACGGAGTCGACGTCAGGAAGCTCGACGACGCGGGCTTCGCCGAGATCTATCGCGCGTGGCTCGACCACAACGTGGTCGTCGTGCCGGGTCAGGAGCTCGAGATCCCGGACTTTCTGACCTACAGCCGCCGCTTCGGCTTCGTGACCCCGCACCCGTCGAAGATGACGCGCCATCCGGACTATCCGGAGATCACCCTGCTCGGCGTCAACAAGTTCGGCGCCGACGGCGCGCTCGACATGGCGATCTACCGGCGCGGCGCGGAGGGCTGGCACACCGACGGCGCCTACGACCAGGAGCCGTTCAAGGCGACGCAGCTCTACGCGCTGGCCGTCCCGAGCCGCGGCGGCGACACCTTCTTCGCCAGCATGTACGCGGCGTACGACGCGCTGCCCGACGCGCTCAAGCAGCGGCTCGAAGGCCGGATCGGCGCCTTCACCTACGGGGGCCGGCGCAAGGCGACCGCGCTCTTGAACGCGGAGGACCGCGAGTGGACGCCGGTCTTCCACAAGATCGTCCGCACACATCCGGAGACCAAGCGCAAGGGGCTCTACTTCGATCCCGGCAAGATCCTCCGGATCGAGGGACTGGACGCGGCCGAGAGCGACGCGCTCATCGACGAGCTGACGGGCTACATGATCCAGCCCGACGGCCAGTATCGCCACAAGTGGCGCAAGGGCGACATCGTGATCTGGGACAACCGCTGCTCCTACCACAAGGCCGCCGGCGACTATCCTCCCGAGGAAGATCGCATCCACTGGCGCGTGTCGATCAAGGAGCGCGCGGACGGTCACGGAGACCGGGCATGACGATCGTCGCGCGCATGGTGACGCTCGAGCAGGACGGGATACCCGGCTACATGGCGCATCCCGAAGGGCACGGCCAGCGGCCCGGGATCATGATGGTCCACCACGCTCACGGCGTCACCGCGGATTACAAGATCGACGCCTATCGGCTCGCCCAGCTCGGCTTCAACGTGCTGGTCCCGAGCCTCTTCAACATGTTCGGCGTTCTCGGCACGACGCACATCGGACAGGGCGCGGAGCTCCAGTCCAAGCACTCCGACGGCGAGTTCCTCGGCAAGATGGACGAGGCCTGGCACTACCTCGTCGAGCGGATGGGCTCGGACCCGGCGCGCACCGCCGCGATCGGTCACTGCATGGGCGGCCGGCTGCTCATTCCGTTCGCCGCGGATCATCCCCGGCTGCGCGCGATCGCCCTCTACTATCCGTCCGTGCGCGACGAGCCCGAGACCTCACACCGGCCGCGGCACGCGTTCAAGCTCGCCCGCACCTTGAAGTGCGCCTCGCTGGTGTTCTGCGGCGGCAAGGACTTCATCGCCACACCGGCGATCCAGGGACCGCTCTGGGAAAGCTTCATGGCGAACGGACAGCCCGTCGAGTGGCACGCGTTCTCGGACGCCAATCACGGCTTCCGCCATCCCGACAACGACGGCTTCCAGCCGCACTACGCCGATCTCACCTGGCCGCTGGTGACTGACTTCCTGCAGCGCAGGGTGTGAAGCTCAGCGCCTGGGCGCTCGTCGGCGTCGCCGTTTTCGCTGTACTCCTCGGCTCGCCCGACGTTTCGGCCGCCGCGTCCGACACGTACAGGGCCGGCATCGAGCGGCTGATTGCCGACGCCGGCAAGACCCCAGAGCGCGCACGCCTGAATCGACTGTTCGAGCTCAACTGGGACTACCTGATGCAGGAGTACCCCGAGTGGGCCACGGAAGTCGGCATCGCCGCGTACAACGGTCGATGGACCGACCGGTCGGCGGCGGCGATCGCGCGGCGCAAGGCGGAGCTCGAGCTGCCGGCGAAGGCGCTGGCCTCGATCGATCGTGCGA
>DATEMW010000483.1:0-2188 GCA_035275385.1 Candidatus Methylomirabilota bacterium
GGCATCTTCCCGCCGCGCGGCGGCGTGACCACGATCGAGACCTGCGCGATCGCGCTGGCGATGGCCGGCGGGCGCCCCGAATACTTGCCGGTGCTCGTCGCCGCGGTCGACGCGTTTCTCGATCCCGCATCGGGGAGCGCGCAGCTGCAGGCCGCGTCGGGCAGCGCCTTCCCTGTCGTCATCGTGAACGGGCCGCTCGGCGAGCAGATCCGCCTCAACTCCGGCTTCGGCTGCCTCGGCCCCGACCCGCAGCGTCCGGCCGGCGCCAGTATCGGCCGCGCGCTCCGTCTCCTGCAGCAGAACGTCGGCGGCGCCTTGCCCGGCATCGGCACGATGGCCAACTACGGCGGCGTGCGCTACACGAACGTCGTCTTCGCCGAGGATGAGACGAATCTACCGCCGGGCTGGGCGACCTTCGGGACTGAGCGTCATGCCTTCGCCGCGGGCCAGAATTCGATCTCGCTCGCGTTCGCCAATGGCGCCACCAACATCCGCCGGCGCGGCGCGAAGAAGGAGACGCCGGAGGAAGACGCGCTGCAGGGCATGTACCGCATGGCCGACTTCATGCGCGTGCCCAACATGCCGGGCCTGGCCGGCTACGAGCACGGCACGCCGGGCATCCTGATGATCCCGGGCGTCGTCGCGAACACGATGGCGCGCCTGGGCTGGACCAAGGCGTCGATTCGCGACTTCCTGTGGGAGCACTCGCGGATTCCGGCCGAGCATCTGCGGCGCGCCGGCTGTCCGGCGTGGCTCGAGATCGATTCCAGCAAGGTCGTGCGCGAGAGCATCGCGCTCGATCCGTGGCCGATCACGGCGAGCCCCGATAACTTCATCGTGGTGGTCGCGGGTGGCGGCCATCCGACCAACAGCTACTGGCTCCAGGGCTACAGCCCCGGTGTCGTCGGGCGTGCGCTCGAGCTGCCGTCGTCGTTCGCCGAGCTGCTGGCCGACGCCGAGCGCGATCTCGGACCGCGCTAGCGGCCTACTACACCAAAACCGGCCGATCGCCCTCGACGATGATCCGCCAGAGCACGCGGCTCTGGCTGCGGTCGTAGTCGCCGTGCGCGCGATGCATCGTCGCCCGGTCGTCGATCACCAGCACGTCGCCCTTGCGCCAGGCGTGGGTGTAGACGACCTCTGGGCGGATCATGCGCTCGATCAGATCGGCCATGTAGCTGCGGCTCGCCTCGGGCGTCATGCCCTCGATGTGCGTGGCCTTCGAGATGTGGAAGTACACGGCCCGCGAGCCGTGCACGGGATGCGTGCGCACCATCGGGTGCGTGATCGGCTTGCCGTACTTCTCCCGATCCTCCGCCCGCGTGTCGGTGCGTCCGCTGTCGAGGCTGTTCACGGTTTTCAGCGAGTCCAGGCGCCTCCGCTCGGCTTCCGGCAGCGCCTGGTAGGCCGCACGCATGTTCGCGACGCTCGTGCCCCCGCCCGACGACGGGATTTCGACGCCGTAGAGGATCGTCGCTGCCGGCGGGCGCTCGCGGTTGGTGTGGTCGGTGTGCCACTGCTCCGCGGGCTGCTGGCCGTTGCGGTGCCAGATCATGCCGATCAGCGGGAAGTCCGGCATGTTGTGCTGCGAGTAGTGCTGCTCCATCGGCGGCCCGAATACGGAGGTGGCTTCGAGATACTGCGCCGGCGTCAACGTCTGATTGCGAAACACGAGCGCCAGATGCTCGGCGAGCGCGCGCGAGAGCGCCTCACGCGTGGGCCCGTCGACCGGCCGGCTCAGGTCGACACCGGCGATCTCGGCGCCCAGCGATTTGTGCAGCGGCGTGATCGTGAGTGCCATCGCCGTACCTCAGCGCGCCAGGCCGGGCGTTCCGGCCGGCACGGCGTAGACATTCATCGTCAGTGAGACCGCGGTGTAGTAGCCCATCAGCACGACCATGTCGGTGATGCTCTCGTGGCCGAGCGCCTTGACCGCGCGGTCGTACAGCCCCTGCGAGACCAGACGGCCCTCGGCGAGCGTCGTCGCGAGCTCGTAGACGGTCTGCTCGCGCAGGTCCGAGAACGAGACCGGCAGGCCGGCGATCATCGCCTCGACGGTGGGCACGGGAATCCCGACTTCCTTGCCGCGCTTCTCGTGCGCCGCCGCGGGATACGCCGAACGCCACTTGTGGGTGATGACGATCACGGCGATTTCACGCTCGCGCTCGGTCAGGGACGACCGGCCCGG
>DATEMW010000484.1:0-7161 GCA_035275385.1 Candidatus Methylomirabilota bacterium
ATCTTGCGCGCGACCGCGATCGCCGCGATGCGCTCGAGCTGCGCCCGGTCCAGCACGCCGCCGGTCGGATTCTCGGGCGAATTGATCACGATCAGCTTCGTCTTCGACGACACACGGCGCTCGAACAAGGCGAGATCGAACCCGAAGTCGTTTTCCTCGCGGAGCGGAATCGCCACGGGGACCCCGCCGACGAAGTTGACCACCGACTCGTAGATCGGAAATCCGGGATTGGGAAGGATGACCTCGTCGCCCTCGCCGATCATCGCCATGATCGTGAAGAACATGATCGGCTTGGCGCCGGGCGTGACGACGACCTCCTCCGGCGCCACCGCGATCCCGCGCGTCTCGGCCACGTGCTTGGCGATCGCCTCGCGGAGCTCGGGCAGCCCGGCCGCCGGGCCGTAGTGCGTCGCCCCGCCGTCGAGCGCCTGCTTGGCGGCGTCCTTGATGTGCGCCGGCGTGTCGAAGTCGGGCTCGCCGATCTCGAGGTGGACGATCTCGCGGCCCGCGCGCTCGAGCTGCCGCGCGCGCGCCAGCACCTCGAACGCCGACTCGGTGCCGAGCCGGGACATCCGTGGGGCGACGTTCATGGAGTTCTCCGTTCCTGCCGCCGCAGTGTGCGGCCGCTGTAAAGGTCCCTATTATATGGCGTGGACTTCGTGCGCGTTCCCGAGGGTTCGTTCCGGATGGGCTGGGGGCTCGGCCATCCGTGCGAGCGCCCGCCGCACGTCGTCTGGGTGGACAGGTTTCTGATCGCGAGCACACCCGCGACCAATGCCGACTTCGCGGAATTCCTGGCGGCGACCGGCGCCGCGCCGCCGCCCTTCTGGACCGATGCGGGCTTCGCCGATCCGCGGCAGCCGGTCGTCGGCCTGTCGTGGACCGAAGCTGCGGCGTTCGCGGCGTGGGCGGGGGCGCGGCTGCCGACCGAGGCCGAGTGGGAGAAAGCCGCGCGGGGCGGCCTCGAGGACCGGCGTTTCCCGTGGGGCGACGAGCGGCCGGGTGTCACGTTCGACCGCCCTCCGCGCGTGGGCGCGACGCCGGTCAACCCGCTCGGGCTCGCGGACGTCTCGGGTGTCTGCCACGAGTGGTGCGCCGATTGGTTCGACGACGACTACTACGCCGGCTCGCCGGCTCGAAACCCGCGGGGGCCGGCGGCCGGGACCCGACGGGTCAGCCGCGGAGGCGCCTGGCGCCACGCGGACCCGTGGAGCCCGGTGGCGCACCGCTCGTCGCTGCCGCCTCACCTGCGCTATTCCGACTACGGCGTGCGGTTCGCGCGCGACGCCGAGTGAGCCCGGAAGGCATACAATAACTCGCACGCAGATGGCGTCCGCAGAGCGGTCGGTCCTGAAAGAAGGGGTCGTGGCCGGCTTGATCGGCGCGGCCGTCGTCGCCGTCTGGTTCCTCGTGTTCGACATCGCGCGGGGCCGGCCGTTCCTCACCCCCGGGCTCCTGGGCGCCGCCGTCTTCCAGGGCGTCACCGACCCGGCCGGAGTCCAGCCCTCGTTCGGCAACGTCCTGGGCTACACGATCATCCACGGTCTGGCCTTCATCGCGTTCGGCGTGGTGGCGGCCAGCCTCATGGCGGTCAGCGAGCGTGAGCCCGCGCTGTTCCTCGCCTTCGTCATCCTGTTCGCGAGCTTCGAGGTCTTCGTCTTCGGGGTGGTCGGGGCGCTCGGCAAGTCGATGCTGGGGGCCCTGGTCTGGTGGGCGATCCTCGTCGGCAACCTGCTCGCGTCGGTCGCGATGCTCTGGTATTTCTTCCGCGCGCACCGGTCGCTTCCACGCACCTTGATCGGCTCGTGGGGTCAGGTGTTTCGCGAGGGCGTGATCGCCGGCCTCCTGGGCGCGGCCGTCGTCGCGCTCTGGTTCCTGGCGATCGATTCGATCCAGGGCGAGCCGCTCCGCACACCGAAGCTTCTGGGCATGGCGCTCTTGCGCGAGGCCGATCCGGGGATGGCGGTCGTGTCCTACTCGATCGTGCACGGCATCGCGTTCGCGCTGTTCGGCATCGTCGGCGCGCTGCTGATCGCCGGCGCCGAGCGCCAGCCGCTCTTCGTCTTCGCGCTGGTGATCTTCTTCACGGCGTTCGAGGTGTTCTTCATCGGCGGCGTGCTGATCGCCGCGAAGTGGGTGCTCGACGAGATCGCCGGCTGGACGGTCTTCGTCGGCAACCTGCTCGCGACCGTCGTCATACTCGCCTACTTCTTCGCCGGACACCGTGAGCTCGCGCGCCGGCTCACCGAGGCGTGGGCGGAAGAAGACTAGCTCGCGGGCGACGGCCTCAATGCACTCAGCAACCTCACGATCAACGCCACGGTAGGCTGCCAGTCGCCCGCCATCGCGCGCGCGCCAGCCGCCGCGTAGTCCCCGCCCTGCGGGCGCGGCCGCAGGCGCGTCACGGGCGGCAAGCCGAATCGCTGCAGGAGGAAATTGGCCCACATCCTGGCGGTGCGGCCGTTGCCGTTGGCGAACGGATGGATGCGGACCCATTCGGCATGCGCCCAGCCGGCCAGCTCGACGACCGCTGCGACACCGTCGGCGTCGAGCGGCGCTCCATCGGGATAATCGGCGTCGAGCGCCGCCACGACTTCCTGCATGCGCCGCTCGAACTCCTGGAGCTGCGCGCCGACGTTCTGGTACGGAGCGCCATCCCACGTGCCGATCACGACGTCGACCTCGGCGCCCGGCTCACCGCGAAAACGGCCGACCCACGCCGCGGCGGGCACGTCGAGGCCGCTCATCGTCTCACGGTGCCACGCGCGCACGAGATCGAGCGAGGGCTGGTCTCGGCGCTCGGCGCCCTCGCTGATGGCGCGGGCGACCGCGGCGAGATTACGACGGAGCTGGGGGCTGTCGGCGTCCCAGTCGGCCATCGCCCGGAGGTCAGCGGCTCAGAATGCCGCGAACCTTGCTCTGGACGGGGCCGGCGCTCTTGATGCGGCCCTCGACCGGATCGTCCTTTCCGTGGCGCGCTTCGGCGTCGACGAACTCGGCCCAGAGCTGCTTGTAGCCCGGATCCGAGCGCCGGTAGGCTTTGACGCGCTCGAGCACCTGCTGCAGGTCGGCCTCGACTTGCGAGGACTGACGCTCCACGTAGCTGCGGACGGCCTCGTTGATCATCCGGTTCATGGGCTTCTTCAAGATCCGCTGCAGGAGCGCGAGCCCGGCGAGCAGCTCGGCCTGAAGCCGCACGGTCGTCGCCTTGGGCACCGCTTTCGGGATGACTCTCCGCGGGGCGCCCTCGGTGGGCTTGCGAGTCTGCTTTCGCGACGGTCGAGGCGGTCGAGAGCTCGGCATGCTCGCACGATACGGGGCGGCCGGGGTGATGTCAAATCTCGGTTTTGACATCATCGCCCCCGGTCGGGCGACGGTCAGCCCGAGCGGCGCAAGGTCAGAAGATCCAGGCGCTCCACGACCGGCGGCGGCGCCGGCGCCAGATCAACGGCGCGGCGCATTCGGGCGAGACCAGCGTCGAACTCCGCGTTGCTGATGAGCTCCAGGGTGGAGAGCGCGCGAAGCTTCAGCCGCTCGTAGTGAGCGCTCAAGCTCGCGTCGATCTCCTGCTCGATCGGGTCGAGCGCGATGAGCTCGAAGCCGGCGGCCGCGAACGCGGCGCGCACGCGCTCCACCGTCGGCAACCGTACCTCGTCGATCGCGCGCGCCGACGGGAAGAACTCGTAGTGTCGGATGCCGTCGAGCCGGCCGCTGAACACGTTGCGGATGGACACCAGCCCCGCGGGCCTGAGCACGCGATGCAGCTCGCGCGCGCACGCGGCCAGATCGGACACGTGGTGGATGATCATCGACAGAAACGCGAAGTCGAAGTCGCCGGCGGCAGCGGGAATGGCCTCGGCGGAGCCGTCGCGGTAGACCACCCGCGGATGCGCGCTGCCCTGCTCGGCGTCAGCGCGCATCTTGGCCGAGGGCTCGACGGCGACGACGCGCGCGTCGAACGCGTCGGCGAGCATCGCGGAGAAGCGTCCGGTGCCGGCGCCGAGATCGAGGATGGTCCTTGGCGACGACGTGTCGCCCAGGCGGCGCGCCAGCGCCTGCATCCAGAGCCGGCCGGTTTCGGTCGACAGCGTGCGGCCCGCGCGGTACGCGCGGTGCAGCCGCTGATCGTAGTCGACGCGCCCTACCACAAGGCGTCGGGGAGCGGCAGCCCCTCGAACGCGTGAGTCGGCATCGGCACGGGCGGCCTGATTCCCAGTCGCTCGCACAGCACGTAGAGCTGCCGAAGGTGCTGCGCGCCATGCCACGCCGTGCGCTCGAGCAGATCGTGCCCGGACTGCGGGCCGTAGTAGACCTTGATGACGCGCTCGAACTCGCCGGGCGACGCGCCCTCGAACCACCCGCTGATACGGCCGCGCACCAGCGCGCCGTAGCGCGCGATCGCCTCGCCGTCCTTCAGGTCGGCCGGCGCCTCGTCGAGCAGCCACGACTCCGGGAACTCGCCGAGGTCCATGCCGTCCACGAACGCGAGCGAGAGGCGAAACACGTGATAGCCGAGGTTGCGGAACGTGCGGTTCCGCTCGGGCGGGCGCCAGTCGAGATGATGGTCCGGAACGCTCCTGATCAGCTGCTGCGTGGTGTCGAGCACGATGTCGACCCGCTGGGCGAGCACGGCCGGCGGCAGCTTCGTCTTCGCCGTGTACGGGATGCCCAGGAGCTCCGCGTACGCCGGCGGGTTCCAGCCCTGTGCGGCGCGGTCGCCGACGATGAGCGCCGGGACGCGCAAGACTCCAACGCGCTTCAGCTCGTCGTAACCTGCGGGATGAGCCTGCACGTCGACCGGGTCGAACTCGACCCCCCAAGACGAAAGCAGCTCCTTCGTCTTGGCGCAGGACGATCAGCCTGGCCGGTAGAAGTACCGCGGCCTCGTTCCGGAACCACGGGCGGCGCTCGCTTGGCTCATGACGCTCTCCTGTCGTGCTGTGCGATCGATTGTACCCGAAGGCGCCCGGGCCTCACCGCCCGCGGAACGTCGGCGTCTGCTTTCGCGCGAACGCGGTCACGCCGCTCCGGAAATCCTCGGTGTGGCCGCTCGCGGCGATCGCCTGCGCCTCGAGCTCCATCTGCGTCTCGAGGCTCTCCCACGTCGACTGGTGGAAGAGACGCTTGGCGCCGCCGAACGCCTTCGTCGGCCCCTGGGCGAGCTCGCGCGCCAGCGCCGCGACGGCCGTCGACAGCTCCGCGTCGGGCGTCACGCGAGTCACCAGACCCCACTCGAGCGCCTCGCGGGCCGACAGCACCCGGTTGGTGAAGTAGAGCTCCATTGCGCGCCGCATCCCGACGAGCCGCGGCAGGAAATATGACGAGGAGCCGTCGGGCGTCGCGGCGATCTTCGAGTAGGCCATCGTGAATCGCGCGGACTCGGCCGCGACGACCAGGTCGCCGGAGAGCGCGAAGCTGAATCCGCCGCCGGCCGCCACGCCGTTGACCGCCATGATGACGGGCTTGTCGCTGCGGCAGAAGCGCGACACGGTCCCGTGCAGGTAGGTCGTCAGCTCCTTGACGTGCACGCCGATGCGCTCGAGGTTGTCGACGAAATCCTTCACGTCGCCGCCGGCGCAGAACGCCCGGCCCGCACCGGTGACCACGATGCAGCGCACGGCGGGATCCTCGTCGACGTCGAGCGCGGCGTGGAACAGCTCGCGACCCAGACCGAGGCTCAGCGCGTTGAACGCGTCGGGGCGATTGAGGGTGATCGTCGCGACGCCGTCGCGGCGCTCCAGGGTCAGGAACTTGAAATCCATGCTCGTCTCCTCGGAATTATAGGCTCGCCTCGCACGGCGGGGCCCCGCCCCGCGACGTGCGGCGGCTCGCACTGCGTTAGCTCTTCGCGACGCGCCGGCGGGCCGCGCGCGCGACGACGTCCTGGACGTCGGCGATCCTCAGCGGCTTCACCAGTACCATGTCGACGCCGTGCGTCCGGCGCTCCTCGGGCGAGAGCTCGACGCCGAATCCGGTCACCAGCACGACCGGCACCGTGGGCGCGATCTCCTTCACGGCCTGGGCCACCTGCCAGCCGGAGACGCGCGGCATCGCGAGATCGGTGAACACCAGATCGAACGGCTCGGCTCGCAGCTGCGCGATCGCGCTCGCACCGTCGTTGAGCACCACCACGCGATGCCCGCTGGTCTGGAGCACGTCGCCGAGCACGCGGCCCACCTCGGCCTCGTCGTCGACGACCAGGCAGCGCAGCGAGAGGCCGGGCGGCGGCGCCTCGGTCGGCGTCTGCGCCTCGACGTCGGGGACGACGCCGGGCGCGAACGTCAGACGGAATCGGGTCCCGCGCCCTTCCTGACTATCGACGGTGATCCGCGCGCCGTGGCGCGAGAGGATGCCGTACGTCATCGAGAGGCCGAGCCCGGTGCCTTGCGGCCCTTTGGTGGTGAAGAACGGATCGAAGATCTTGCCGCGAATCGCCTCGGGGATGCCGACGCCGGTGTCCGCCACCGTCACGACGACCAGATTGTTCTCGACGCCGGTCGTCACGGTCAGCGTGCCGCCCGTCGGCATCGCGTCGACGGCGTTCAGGATCAGGTTGGTCATCGCCTCGCGGAGCTCCGCGGGATCGCCGGCGACGCTCGGCAGCGTGCCGAACGACGTCTGCGCCTCGACGGCCACGCCGCGGCTGCGCGTCTCCTCGCGCCACCGCGACTGCGTGATCTCGAGCGCGCCGCGCACGACCTCGTTGAGGTCGACCGCGACGAACGGTTGATCGCGCCGCGTGCGCGTGAACTCCTGCAGCCGGCGGACGGTCTGCGCGCCGTCGAGCGCCGAGCGCTCGATCACCTGCAGCCACTTGCGGAGCTGCGGATCCTGGAGCCGCTGCAAGGTGAGCTGCGCGCGGCCGAGGATCGACGCGAGCAGGTTGTTGAAGTCGTGCGCGACGCCCGAGGCCATCTCGCCGAGCGCGCGGAGCTTCTCGGTGCGCACGAGCTGATCCTGCGCCGAGGCCAGCTCGCTGTACGCGCGGGCGCGCTCCTCGAAGAGCCGGGCGCTCCGCAGGGCGAGCGCTGCGAGGTGGCCGATGCTCGACAGCAGGCGCTCGTCGGCCTCACCGAACGCGCGCGTGGCGCTGCGCAGGGTCAGCACGCCGATCACGGTGTCCCCGGTCGTCATCGGCACGCCGAGCCAGTGGCGCACGGG
>DATEMW010000485.1:0-3282 GCA_035275385.1 Candidatus Methylomirabilota bacterium
GGGATCCGCCAGAGCCTGGTCGAGCCGGATGCGAGCGAGCGCAAAGGCCGTGAGGGCGCTGGCCTTGTACTCGACCGATCGCTGCATCCAGAGCACCGCGTTGAGGAGATCGCTCTGGGAATCGGAAGCCTGAACCTGGGCCGGCGCCGGCGCCGGAGCCTGCTGGGCGACACGCGGTCCGGCGCATCCGAACGCGACGACGAGCAGAGCGACCAGCCACACCCTGCGGGAGCCGTTGACCATCGCGCCGATCATGTCGCTCCTCCTGTCAAGGCCGCCGGGCCGCGCGCAGCGGGCGCAGGCACGGCTCGAGATCCTCGTAGCGGCTCACGATAGCACCCCCGCTCTCGCGGATGAAGAACTCGACCTGCAGATTGACGGTCGAGCCCTCGTTGTCGGCGCTCAGCCGGAAGTCGCCGCGGTAGCCGACGATCAGCTTGCCGCGGCCGAACGCGTAGCCGATCTCCGCCGCGGTGCCGCTGTCGACGTCGACGCCGTCGAGCACGGCCACGACCGCGTCGGCGGCGTCGATCGCCGCGCGGTTGGTCGCGCCGATCTCGCGGTTCAGCGCGGTCCAGGCGTCGCGCCTTTCCGGTCCGTACGGCAGCCGCTGCACGGCGTCGATCTTTTTCGAGTCGGCCAGGGCCCACGGATCGAGGATCTCGTAGCCGAGCCCGGCGACGAACGGGATCAGGACCGAGGTGTAGAAGTGGCGGCCGGCTTCCGAGAACCCCAGTGGGCTCGCCAGATAGATCTTCGGCATGGAGGGATGCTATATCATCGTGGCGCCGGTCGAACGACCAAACAAGGAGCGCGGACATGATCGTCTCGAGATCGCTCGGCGCCGTCCTGGTAGCTCTCGTCATGCTGGCTCCTGCCGTCCCCCTCTCGGCGCAGGAGTTCGCGCCCGCCGTCGTGTTCGACATGGGCGGCAAGTTCGACAAGTCGTTCAACGAGGCGGCATACGCCGGCGCCGAGCGCTTCAAGAAGGAAACGGGTATCGCGTATCGGGAGTTCGAGGTGACCGCCGAGGCCCAGCGCGAGCAGGCGCTGCGCAACATGGCGCGCCGCGGCTCGACGATCGTGGTCGGGATCGGATTCTCCCAGGCCAGCGGCATGGAGAAGGTCGCCAAGGAATTCCCGAACGTGAAGTTCGCGATCGTCGACGCGGTCGTCGATCTGCCCAACGTCCGGTCGATCGTCTTCAAGGAGCACGAGGGCTCGTTCCTGGTCGGCATGGCCGCGGCGATGGCGTCGAAGACCGGCAAGGTCGGCTTCGTCGGCGGCATGGACATCCCGCTGATCCGTCGCTTCGCGCTCGGCTACGAGGAAGGCGCCAGGTACGTCAATCCGAAGATCGAGATCTTCCAGAACATGACCGGCACGACGCCGGCGGCCTGGAACGATCCCACGCGCGGCGGCGAGCTGGCACGGAGCCAGTTCGATCGCGGGGCCGACGTGGTCTACGCGGCGGCCGGTGCCACCGGGCTCGGCGTGCTGCAGGCCGCGAAGGACAAGGGCCGGCTCGCGATCGGCGTCGACTCGAATCAGAACTATCTCCATCCCGGCACGATCCTGACGTCGATGATCAAGCGCGTCGATCTCGCGGTGTACGAGACGTTCAAGTACGCGAAGGAAGGCGTCTGGAAGCCGGGCCTGGTCTCGCTCGGCGTGGCCGAGGGCGGCGTTGGCTATTCGGTCGACCAGTACAACCGCACTCTCATCACGGCCGACATGGAGAAGCGGCTGCAGCAGGCGCGCGCCGACATCGTGGCCGGGAAGATCAAGGTCACTGATTACATGGCGAAATGAGCAGGAGTCGCGTATAGCTCCTGAGGCTTTTGCCCTGAGCAGCTCGGCGGCGGCGGCGGTGGAGCTGCGGGGGATCGACAAGCGGTTCGGGGCCGTGCACGCGAACCGCGATATCTCGCTGGTCGTTCGGGCGGGGTCGATTCACGGCATCGTCGGCGAGAACGGCGCCGGCAAGTCGACCCTGATGGGCATCCTCTACGGCTACTACCAGCCGGACCGCGGTGAGATCCTCGTGCGCGGTCGTCCGACGGTCATCCGGAGTCCACAAGATTCGCTGGCGGCGGGCATCGGCATGGTTCACCAGCACTTCATGCTGGTCGAGCCCTTTACCGTGCTCGAGAACGTCGTGCTCGGCGTCGAGGGCGGATTCCGGCTCGGCGCGGGCATGCGCCGGGCGCGCGCCGAGCTCGAGCGGCTGGGCCGCGAATACCACCTGGAAGTCGATCCCGATGCGCGCGTCGCCGATCTCGGCGTCGGCCATCGTCAGCGCGTCGAGATCCTCAAGGCGCTCTATCGGGGTGCCGAGATGCTGATCCTCGACGAGCCGACCGCCGTCCTGACGCCGCAGGAGGCCGATCACCTCTTTCGGATCCTCACCTCGCTGCGCGACGAGGGCAAGACCGTCCTGCTGATCACGCACAAGCTGCGTGAGATCCGCGAAGCCACCGACGTCGTCACGATAATGCGTCAAGGCGCGATCGTCGCGACCTTGCCCACGGCCGAGACCACGGCCGAGCAACTGGCGGAGCTGATGGTCGGCCGCAAGGTCAACCTGCGCGTCGACAAGGCGCCGGCCCGTCCCGGCGAGCCCGTGCTCGAGGTGAACGACCTCGTGGTCGAGGACGGACTCGGCGTGGAGCGCGTCAAGCGCGTCAGCTTCACGGCGCGGCGGGGTGAGATCGTGGGCATCGCCGGCGTCGCCGGCAACGGCCAGTCCGAGCTCCTCGAGGCGCTCGCGGGAATCCGCGCGGTGAAGTCCGGACAGATCCGCCTGAAGTCCGACGCGCTCCGCGACGCGGCGGCGCGGTCGCCGCGCCGTTTGAGACGGCTGGGGCTCGCTCACGTGCCCGAGGATCGCCATCGCATGGGGCTCGTCATTCCGTTCGTCGCGCGCGAGAGCGCCATTCTCGGCTATCACGACGAGGCCACCTACAACGGTCCGATCCGGCTCCATCGCTCCGCGGTGGCGTCGAGCTTCGCGCGCCAGGCGGCCGACTACGACATCCGGCCCGGCAACGGCGCACTGCCGACCTCGGCGTTCTCCGGCGGTAACCAGCAGAAGATCGTCCTGGCGCGCGAGCTCGATCGAAACCCCGACTTGCTGCTGATCGGTCAGCCGACGCGCGGCGTCGACATCGGGGCGATCGAGTTCATCCATCGCCGCCTGGTGGCGCTGCGCGACGCCGGCAAGGCGCTGCTGCTGGTTTCGGTCGAGCTCGACGAGATCCTCGCGCTGGCCGATCGCATCCT
>DATEMW010000486.1:0-6267 GCA_035275385.1 Candidatus Methylomirabilota bacterium
TAGGCGCGGAACACGTGCGGGTTCAGCATTGTGCGGTCCTCTCGGCTACGTTATTGTGACGACGCTGACGCGCCGCCGTCGCAGGTTAACATCGCTTCGAAGGAGACGCCAATGGCGTTGATGGACGATGCCGAGCTGAAATCGCTCACCAAGCGCACGAGCCAGAAGCTCTTCAACACGCTGAAGGGCGGCTCGGGTTTCGAGATGTGGAAGCGCTTCGACAAGAAGCTCGCGCGCGAGCTTTCGATCTTCTTCACGGGCGTGATGTACAGCCGGGAAGTCATCTCGCAGAAGCAGCGCGAGCTCTGCGCGGTCGCCGCGCTGACGGCGCTACACCGCCCGAACGAGGTGCGCGCGCACATCCACGCTGCGCTCAACGTCGGCGCGACCCGCCAGGAGGTGGCCGAGGTCATCTTCCAGATGGTGACCTACGGCGGCATGCCGGTCGTCGTCGACGCGCTCGAGGTGTACGCCCAGGTCCTCGCCGAGCGCGGCGAGCCCTTCCCCGAAGACGAGCCCACGCGGTGAGCGAGGCCGCGCTGGCCGCCGCTGTCGAGGCGGCGCGGGCGGCCGGACGCGTCGCCCTGAAGTACTACCACGGCGGCTTCGAGATCACCTTGAAGGCCGACGCGACGCCGGTGACCCAGGCCGATCGGGAAGCCGAGCGCACGATCGTCGAGATCTTGAAGAAGGCGTTCCCGGAGCACGGGTTTCTCGGCGAGGAGTTCGGAAGCTCGGGCGCGGCCGACACGCGCTGGATCATCGATCCGATCGACGGCACCAAGAACTTCGTGCGCCGTATTCCGATCTGGGCCACCCTGATCGGGCTCGAGGAGCGCGGCGAGATCACGGTCGGCGTCATCCACAATCCCGTCACGGGCGAGCTTTACACCGCCCGCAAGGGCGGCGGCGCGTTCCTCAACGGCGAGCGCATCCGGATCTCGGACGAGACCGACATGCGCGAGGCCTATCTGATGCACGCCGGGCTGCGCGCGGCGCGCACGACGCGGTACTGGGACGGGTTCATGCGCCTGGTCGACGCGACCGATCGCCAACGCGGCTTCGGCGACTACATCGGCTACGGGCTCATCGCCGAGGGCAAGGCCGACATCTACGTCGAGATCTATCCGGAGACCTCGGGACTCAAGCCGTGGGATCTCGCGCCGTGCAAGATCATCGTCGAGGAGGCCGGCGGCCGCTTCACCGATCTCGAGGGCCGGCCGACCATCTACACGGGTTCCGCGCTGGCGACGAACGGCCGGCTCCACGATGCCGCGCTCGCGCTGCTCCGCCCCTGACCCTCGCGATCCACCCCGGCGCTCTCGGCGACGTGCTGCTCGCGATTCCGGCGCTCCGCGCGCTGCGTCGCGAGCGGCCTCGCGATGAGCTCGTGATCGCCGCTCAGCCGCGAATCGGACGCCTGCTCGAAGCGCTCGGCGTGGTCGACCGCTCGGTCGACTTCGAGCGCCTCGGGCTCGACGCGCTGTTCGCGTCCGAGGCGAGCGGCTCCGAGGGGGAGTGGCCGGCGCGCTGCGCGGACGAGCTCAAGCGAAGCGAGCGCCTGGTCGCGTGGGTCGGCGCGCGCGATCCAGTGTTCGTGCGGCGACTCAGGACACTGACACCGCGATCGATCGTCGCCGCATCGACAGCCGGGCGCCGTCCGGTGTGGGAGCATCTCGCGGATACTGTGGGCGCGGCCGCCGACGATCGCGAGATCCGAGCGCCGATCGAAGTCTCGGCGGCGCTTGCGGCCGAGGCGCGACGCGAGCTGGCTCGTCTGGGGTGGCAGGAGCAGGATCGATTGCTCGTCGTGCACCCCGGCGCAGGTGGCCCGGGCAAGCAGTGGCCTGCGGCCGGATTCGCCGAGGTCGTCGGCCGCCTGTCCGCCTTGCCGCATCTCGCGGTCGCGATCCATCAGGGGCCCGCGGACGCCACGGCCATCGCGGCACTCCCGGAGTCGCTGACCGCGCGTGCAATCAGCCTCCGGGAGCCGCCGCTGCCGCTGCTGGCCGGTGTGCTGAGCCTGGCCGCGGCCTACCTCGGCAACGACTCCGGCGTCAGCCATCTCGCCGCAGCCCTGGGCGTCCAGAGCGTCGTGCTCTTCGGCGAACCGCAGCTACCGTGGCGACCGTGGGCCGAGCACGTCGAGCCGCTCGTGGTCTCGCTCGCGGCGCTGCGCGAGTCCGACGTGGAGCGGGTGACGGCCGACCTCGCGACGCTCCTCGCGTGAGCGTGAGGCCGCGGCGTTGACCGCAAAGCGCTCCCGAACCGGGACGATTCTCGCGGCGGTGGTTCTCATCGCGGCCGGCTTCACCGTGGCGGTCGTGGAGATGCTGCACCTGCCGAAGGGGACGATCTGGATCGTCGTGGCGGTCGCGGTCGGAGCGTTGGCGGTCATTCGCGCCGCGACGCGCTGACGTTTACAGCGCTGACTCCTAGAAGAAATCAGTCGACGGAGCTTGCTCCTCGCCGCCTCGATCGTCCGGGCTCGGATCCGGTTCGGCGCCATCCGAGAGATGCAAACGCGAAAGCGCCTCCTCCTCCAGGTTGGGCTCTCCCCTGACGGCCAGGTCGAACCAGAGGTCCATGTGTTGCATTGCAATCACCTCCGGGCGCCTTGTCACCCGTATTCGGTCCGTTACGTCTGCCGGAAATAGAGCAGAAGTCGTGCCGACCTGCGAGTCGCGCGGAATCAGGTACTTGGGCCAGGGGCGCGAGGGACGGGCAGGGCACTATTCCGCAAGCGAGCCGGAAAGATGCCCGATCAGCGCGGGCGCGTGAGCTCCTCGAACGGTCCGGAGATGCGAAGCACCTCGTTCACGGGCCACGTGCCGTTGCGGATCGCGACGACGAAGAGATCGCCCGCAAAACCCGCGCGCTTCGTCTCGGGAGTGACGGGCGCGAACCCGACACTTCGCGGCAGATCACCGTCCGTGAAACCCGCGAACGGAATCCGACGGCCGTCGGGCGAGATGATGAAGATCTGCTTTTCGTGGCGATCGGCCACGAACAGGCTCCCGCCGGGACCGACGCCGAGCGAGGCCACCACGGGTCCCTGATAGAGCACCTCGGAGACGCGCTGAGGCGATACGCGCACGATCTCACCGGGGCCGGGCTGGTAGGGCGCCTCCGCGCTGCCGTCGCTGCCGATCCACAGGTGATCGCGCTCGTCGATCGCGAGCAGCCGCGGCCGCGCGATCTTGACGTGCGCCGGATCGAGGACGCGGCCCTCCGGGCTCAGCCGAACGATCACGCCCTGAGCGCGGTCGGTCACGTAGACGTTGCCGGCCGAATCGACCGCGGAGGCTTCGGGCTGGCGCAGCACGGGCGGCACGCCCTTTTCGGGCGTTCCGCCGGCGAAGAGCTCGGCCCGACCGTCGACGAGGCGATAGACCGCGCCCACCTTTCGCTCGCGGTCGAAAGTCGTCACGAACAGCTCGTGCCCTCGGCGCATCGTGCCGATCTGCGGATTCGGCAGCGGCGGGCCGTAGAAATAGCGCGACTCGACCTCGGGAGTGAGGCGGGCGCCGCCGGCGGGAATCCGAAAGATGGGCCAGAGGTCGTAGACCTCGCCGCCGACATACCGGCGTCCCGTCCGGGCGAGGTAGAGAATCCCGGACGGATCGAACGTGAGGGTCGCGCTCGCGGGAATGCCGCGAACGCCGCGCGAGGTGTCGGTGTCGAAGCCCTCGCCGGTCACGTAGACCTGGGACGTGAACCCGGGCGGCAGACGGATCTCCGCCGCCGCGGTCAGCGGCATCAGCACGAGCGCCAGCGCGAGGAGTCGAGCGATCATCGCGCGGGCCGCTTCCAGATGTCGCGGTCGTGCATCAATCGGATCTGCCGGCGGATGACCTTCTCGCGGTACTCGGCGTGCTTCATGGGCGCTCGCTTGAGGTAGAGGTTCTTCGGATAGATCGGCTTCTCGTAGAGGATCTGATAGAGCTCGGTCCTCAGGTCCTTCATCCAGTTGTCCCACTGCGCCCGCGCGCGATGGTCGCGAAGCGCCTCGATGTCGATCACGCCAGCGACGTAGGTCGAGCCGGCGCCGTAGTCCTGCCGCCCGACGATTCGACCCTTGTAGTCGATGATAAAGGATCGCCCCCCGAACGTATCGATCGGGGTCGTCTCCTCGGGGAACAGATAGTACGTCCCCATGTTCGGCGCGACGACGTACATGTTGTTGTCGAGGGCGCGGGCCCGGCTCTGGATCTCGAAGATCTCGTTGCCGGTGGCCGGGTGCGGATACGAGGCGCGGTAGACGACCTCGGCGCCGTTGAGCGCGAGCGCGCGCGCGTTCTCGGGATAGGAGCCTTCGTTGGCCATCATGATGCCCATGCGCCCGATCTCGGTGTCGACGACCGGCCAGAACGCGTCGAGCGTCTTGCCGTACTTCTCGACCCACCAGTCGTAGACGTCGTGCGGGCACACCGAGTGCTCGACCGGGAACAGCGGCGAGACCTTGTAGTGCTTGAGGATCACGCGGCCGCGCGGATTGATGATGAAGCCGACGTTGAAGTAGCGGTCCTTCAGATCCGGATGGCGGGCCTTGGCCTGCGCCATGATGAACGCGTTGTACTCCTTGGCGATCTTGCCGAGGGCCTCGGTCTCCTCGCCGGGGATGTCGATCGCGCACTCGCGCGCGAAGGTCGCGTGGTCGAGATCGAGCACTTCGTCGTTGAAGGCCTGCAGGGCGCCCTCGGGGAAGGCGATCAGCCGCACCGGAAGGTCGAGGCTCGAGAGCCAGGACGCCGCCTTGACCATGTGCGAGAGGTGCTCGAGGTTGATCTTGATGTCCGAGCGCTTGCGGATCCCGCGCACGGTGGGGACGAGGCCGACGGCGGTGTACGGTTTGATCATTCGCTCGCTCCTGTGTCTATAGGCGCACCTCGGCCGGCGGGGCCCCAGCCCCGCGACGGCCTGCGGCGCGCACGACCGAGCGCCGACCGCGCGCTCAGCGGCTCGTAATGCACGTGACCTCGCGGACGCGGTCGTCCTGCAGCTCGATCGCGATCTCGTGATGGACGGGGCCGTGGTTGGCGCGATAGAGCACGGTGCGCCGGCCGGGCGGCGTCACGCGCTCGTGCTCCTCGTCGGGGCGGCCGAAGCGCGACACGACCTCGTCGTAGCGCGTGCCGACCGGGATCAGGGTGACGAGCGCCTCGCGTGACGGCACCCCGTTGGACGCGGCGGCCGCCGCCTGAAAGCGGCGCCGGGCGCGGCGCCGGCGGCGGATCCGGCGGCTCACGTCGGTGCTCAGCATCAGCACGCCCGCGAAGTTCGTCACCAGCAAGATCACGGCGGAGATGACGATCGGGCGCCAGTTGATGCGGCCGGTGAAGTAGTGATACTGCACGCGCAGGCTCTGCGAGGTGACGTCCTGCGAGGCCAGCAAGGTCAGCGCGACGACCTCGCCGCCGGCGCGCACGCGGCTCTGGCGGCGCACCGCGGCCGCCGGCGTGATCTCCTCGATCTTCAGGTGGTCCGAGTCGCCGAAATTGGCGATGACCAGCGAGTAGTCCCGCGCCAGGTGCACCATCCGGTCGCGGCGCTCGTAGTAGAGCGCGAACAGGCCGAGCACGGGCGGGCCGAGATCGCCGAAGCCGACCGTGACGACCTGGCGTCGGCCCCAGAAGAGATCTTCGAGCCAGGTCCCCGCCTTCTGCCCGACCAGACCACGAAGCGGCAGCACGAGCGTCACGATCGAAAGCGGATCGGCGAGGCTCGGGGTCCACGGAATCTTGATGTACGAGACCACACCCGTCTGGCCACCCGGCCGAGTGAAGTTGACGTACGTGGGCGTCACTGGCAAGACATCGCCGAGGGCAGCAGTGCCGACCTGCATGCGGTCGCGCCGCCTGAGGACGAGCCGGCCGCTGCCCACGACCGAGAGGCCGCGGCCTTCGATCTCGCGAATCAACTGGGGCTCCGCCAGTCCCTTCGTGGGGTCCTCCACGATCTCCGCCGGCCAGAGCAGGTAGAGGTCCTGCTCCATTTGCGTCTTGCGTGTGACCGGGCCGGTCGTGAGGCTCCACGAGAGGTTCACGGTGACGTCGGCCGAGCCCTGGCTGACGTTCGCGACCACGAACAGGGGACCGATCAAGAAGTCGGGATGCGGGCGAGAGCCGAGAAAGACCTGGCAGCGGGCGGGCGCCGGCGCGGCCAGCGCCGCGCAGACGACGGCGGCCAGGGCCACGCACGATTTGATCATGGGGCGCTCCTCTGCTAAGGTCCGGCTGCTTCGCGGGCCAGACTACCATGAGCGCA
>DATEMW010000487.1:0-2488 GCA_035275385.1 Candidatus Methylomirabilota bacterium
CGCGGTGATCACGCCGAGCGCCTCGTCGCCCATCGTCTTCAGGCTCGATTCCTCGGTGGTCGTCACCATGCCGAGGACCGGAAGCTTCAGGCCGAACTCCGAGTACTGCTTGAGGAAGCGCTGGCCGTTGGTGGGCCCGAATCCGGCGTAGATCGCGTCGACGTTGGCCTTGAGCTGCGCGATGTACGGCCCGTAGTCGGGCGTGACGATCGGCGGCCAGAGCTTCTGCACGATCTTGCCGCCGTTTTCCTCGAACGTGCGCTGAAAGCCCGCCGTGTGCTCATGGCCGTAGGCGAAGTCGTCGGAGATCGTGGCGATGCGCTTGTAGCCGAGCTTCTTGGCCGCGTACTCGCCGAGCGGGTGGGTGACCTGCGAGCCGCTCATCGTCGCGCGCACGAACCACGGGTTGGTCTTACGCTGGGTGATGTCGTCGGCGGCGGCGGGCGAGATCACCATCGGCGTCTCGGTCTGCCGGACGTAATCGCTGATCGCGTAGGCCTCGAACGCGGCGACCGGCCCGGTCAGTACGTGAACCTTGTTCCGCTCGACCAGCTCGAGGGTCTTGGCGCGCGTCTGCGCCGGCTGGCCGGCCGAGTCGCCGAAGAACACCTCGACCTTGCGGCCGGCGAGCGTGTTGCCGCGCTCCTTGAGCGCGAACTGAAGGCCTTCTTCCATCTGGCGGCCGCACGAGGCGATCGGCCCGGAGCGAATCGTCAGCACGCCGATCCGCACCGGCTCCTGGGCCGAGACCGGTGCTGTGGCGAGGACGCAGAGGAACAGGAACATGAGGACGCGGCGTGCCATGGGAGAGGCTCCTTTCGCGGCGCGATTGTGGGGAGGCCGCCGGGCAATGTCAACGGATCTTCGGCCGGCCAGCCGATTTTGTGCGATTCTTCCCGGCGAAAGGAGCTCACCATGCCGCGAGTCAATCCGATCACGAGCAAGTCCGACGTCCCCGCGGAGCATCACGCCGTCGTCGATTCGGTCGTCAAAGTCTTCGGCGGTGTGCGAGGGCCGTTCAGCATGCTCCTGCACAGCCCCAAGATGGCCGAGAAGATCCTGGGCCTCGTCACGTTCTTCCGCGACGAGACGGTCACCGAGCCCTCGCTGCGCTCGGTCGCCATCCTGGCGGCGGTGCGCGAGCGCGAGGCGGCGTACGTCTGGGCGGCGCAAGTCGGGGCGGCGCGTCGCAACGGCGTCAGCGACGAGATCATCGATCTCCTGCGGGCCAAGGCCGATCCCGGCAAGCTGCCGCCGGAGGAGCGCGAGATCGTGACTTTCGTGCGCCAGCTGATGCGGACCAATCGCATCGACCAGGCGGCTTTCGACGCGCTTCGCAAGCGGCACAGCGTGCAGTGGCTGGTGGAGCTCACTACGGCCATCAACTACTTTGCGCTGCTCTCCGGCGTTGTGAACGCTTTTGAAGTCTCGGCGCCTGCGGACGGCGACAAGCTTCCCGTCTAGTCGTGAGCACTCGCTGTGAGGCGGGCGGGGCCGCACCCCTGCGCCACCCGCCCGTCTCCCGTCGGTGTTCATGAGTAGTCAGGATCTTGTCGCGCGTCGGCGGCGTACGCGGGCTTAGAGAGGAGAACGGAAGATGGAGTTTGGGGCGGCGATCTTTTTTACGGATTATTCGGTTGGGCCGGTGGAGCTGGGGCGGGCGCTCGAGGAGCGGGGGTTCGAGTCGTTGTGGGCGCCCGAGCATTCGCACATTCCGCTGTCGCGGCGGTCGCCGTTTCCGCAGGGTGGTGATTTGCCGAAGAAGTACTACGACGTGATGGATCCGTTCGTGACGCTGGCGGCGGCTGCTGCGGCGACGACGCGGCTGCGCGTCGGCACCGGCGTGTGTTTGATCGTTCAGCGCGATCCGATTCAGACCGCGAAGGCGGTCGCGAGCCTCGATCAGGTCTCGGCCGGGCGATTTCTCTTCGGCATTGGTGCTGGGTGGAATGCGGAAGAGATGCAGGACCATGGGACCGACTTCAAGTCGCGCTTCAAGGTGATGCGCGAGCGGGTCGAGGCGATGCGCGCGATCTGGACCAAGTCGAAGCCCGAGTACGCGGGCGAGTTCGTCAATTTCCCGCCGATGATGACGTGGCCCAAGCCCGCGCAGAAGCCGCATCCGCCGGTGATCGTCGGCGGCGCGTTCCCGTACGGCGCCCGGCGCGCGATCGCGTACGGTGACGGCTGGATGCCGCACGCCCGCCGGCCCGAGTACGGCGACGTGATCAAGCTCCTGCCCGACTTCAAGAAGCTCGTGACCGAGTCCGGCCGCGATCCGGCGAGCCTGCCGATCACGGTGTTCGGTGTTCCGGAAGACCGCGACCTGATCAAGCGCTACGGCGACGCGGGCGTGGCTCGACTGGTGTTCAACCTGAATCCCGCCAAGGCCGACGAGGTGCTGCCCGCGCTCGATCGCTGCGCCGCGCTCATGCGCTAGACGCGATGCCCGAGCGGATGAGCATCCTCTCGCCGACGGGCCATCTCG
>DATEMW010000488.1:0-16530 GCA_035275385.1 Candidatus Methylomirabilota bacterium
TGGAGGACATGTTCGGCTGGGCCGGCGAGACCACCGCGGACGTGCTCGTCGAGTCGCTGCGGGCGATCGACGGCACGAGCGTGTACGACATGCTTGCCCGTGTCGCCACGCCGACCCTGGTGCTGCACGGCACGCAGGACAAGATCGTCCCTTACAACCACGCGCGCAAGCTCGCCGAGGCGGTGCCGGGCGCGCGGCTGATCACGTTCGAAGGCGGTGGGCACGCGCTCCAGGGCCGCGACGCAGTGAAGGTCAACCGACTCATTCGCGATTTCGTCCTGGATCGGCCCGTGGAGGCGCAGACGATTCCGGCGACGACCGCGCGCGCGGCGCCGCCGCGGCGAACGCGGCGGAGCGCACAGCGCCGCATTCTCTGGCTCTCGAGCCCGATCGGGCTCGGCCACATCCAGCGCGATCTGGCGATCGCCCGGAAGATCCGCGAGATCAGCCCGGACACGACGGTGGACTTCCTCGCCGCCGATCCCGCCGATCGCGTGGTGGCCAACTGGGGCGAGCGGCTCCATCCGGCGACGAAGCTCTTGCTGAACGAGAGCGCCCACGTCGAGGGCTGGGCCCGCGACCACGAGCTTCACGCGTTCAATGCGCTCTGGGACATGGACGAGATCTTCAACGCCAACTTCATGACCTTTGCGGACGTCGTCGAGGCCGAGGACTACGATCTCTGGGTCGGCGACGAGGGATGGGACCTCGACTACTTCCTGCACGAGAACCCGGACCTCAAGCGGGCGCCCTACGTCTTCATCACTGACTTCATCGGGATGCTGCCGATGCGGGACGACCCGGACTCCGTGGAGTTCCGCCGGGCGTGGGAGAAGAACGCCGAGAACATCGACCACCTGCGCCTGCATCCGGACGTCCGCGACCTCTCGCTGATGGTCGGCGAGCCCGAGGACGTGCTCGACCGCGAGTTCGGCCCGAATCTGCCGAACATGCGCCAGTGGGCGCGCGAGCATTTCGCGTTCTCGGGCTACACCTATCACTTCGATCCGGCCGCGTATCGCGACAAGCCGGGCCTGCGGGGGGCGCTCGGCTACCCGGACGGCGAGCGCGTGATCCTCGTCTCGGTCGGTGGCACGCGCGCCGGCCGTCATCTCCTGCGCAAGTGCGCCGAGGCCTTCGCGCCGATCGCGCACAAGGTGCCCGACGCGCGCATGGTGCTGGTGGCCGGACCTCGGCTGGACGCGAGCGAGCTGCCCACGAGCCCGCAGATCGACGTGCGCCCGTTCGTGCCGCGGCTCTTCGAGCACCACGCGGCTGCCGACCTCGCGATCGTCCAGGGCGGGCTCACGACCACGATGGAGCTCGCCGCGCTGCACACGCCGTTCTTCTACTTCCCGCTCCGCAACCACTTCGAGCAGCAGTTCTTCGTGTCCCGCCGCCTCGAGCGGCTCGGCGCCGGCGTCCGGATGGACTTCGACCGGACCTCGCCGGAGGAGCTCGGCGCCGCGATCCTCGATCACCTGGGCAAGCCAGTCCATCCTCGCGACGTGCCGGTCGGTGGGACCGAGCGCGCCGCCCGATCGATCGCCAATCTCCTCTGAGAACAGGAGGCCAGTCATGGCAGAGCAAATCAACGACGTGAACGTGCCGAAGATCAAGGAGCTCGACGGCATGATGCGCTCGAACCCTCCACTCGCCAAGGCGACGGTGAAGATGAAATCGTCGTGGCGGCGGGGAACGAAGACCTTGATCGAGGTGGGCACGATCCAGGCGGTTGGTCAGGACTTGTTTCCGAAGACACGCCGGTTCTGGATCACGACCGACGATCCGGACGTCCTGGGCGGTGTCGATAGCGCGCCCACGCCGGCCGAGACGCTGGTCGCCGCCCTGGCCGGCTGCGTGACGTCCGGCATCGCCAGCAACGCCGCGCTGTTCGACGTACCGCTCGACGGCATCGACATCGACATGGAAGCCGACATGGACTTCCGGGGGTTGCTCGGTCACGACAAATCAGTGCGGAACGGATTCTCCGATATCCGCTACACCGTCACGATCAAGAGCCCGGCGCCCGAAGACAAGGTCCGGCGCTGCAAGGAGACGATCGACCGCAAATCGCCGGTGCGCGACACGCTGGCCAACCCCGTACGGATCACGTCGGACTTCGTGTACAAGCCGCGCTGACGAGGATCTGCTGATGCCGGTGAGCGCGCTGGGGCGTGGTCATGTCGGTGAGGTCAACTGCATCCTGACCAAGGGGCTCATTCCCTATGTCGAGCGGCATGTCGGCGCCGATGGCATCACGCCCCTGCTTCAAGCGACGGGACGCTCACGCGAATACTTGATGGCGGAGTACAACTGGCTCCCCTTGTCCCTCGTCGATCAGTTCGTGCGGCTCACGATGGAGCGCATGGGCGAGTCGGATCCGGATCAATGGGGACGGCGCTTCGCCGAAGACTTCATGGACTGGAAACCCTCCCGCGAAGAGCGGGGCTGGGCCGGCGCGTACACGCTGAGCCTCGGGAGCCCGCGCGCCGTGTACGCGGATACCCTCAACATGCTCCTGCACCAGGGCTGGGCGCGGTTCGAGATCGTCTCGATGGGGCGACGGCGCGCAAGCTATCGCCTGACACCGAATCAAGGCGTTCCCGTGCCGCGCTGGCTCTGTACGTGGATCCGTGTCGTGTACGAACGATTCCCGACGAACTGGGGGGTACCGCGGGCGCGCATCACGGAGCATCGCTGTGCCGCCCGCGGCGACGATCACTGCCAGTGGGAGGTCCGCTGGAAGAATCCGTCGTTCGGCGCCCGGTTCTGGGCGCCGGCGGTGGGCGGGATCGCCGCCTCGGGCGCGCTCGGCGCTCTGCTCGCCACGACCGCCGCGCTGCCGTGGCCGGCGACGGCGGGACTCGTCGCGCTGCCCGCGCTCTGCGGCGGCGCGTTAGGGTACGCGCTTCTCCAGCATCATCGTCGCGGGCACTTTCAAGGGCTCCTGAAAGTCCAGGGCGACGAGATCCTCTATTCGAGCCTCGAGCTCGAGAAGAAGTTCCGCGACCTCGCGACCAAGGTTGAGCAGCTGTCGCTCCTCAGCGACCTCGGCGCGGCGGTCAACGCCACGCTCGACCCCGAGCGGATCTATCAGCAGGCCCTCGACCAGCTCGTCCATCGCATGGGGTACCAGGGCGCCAATCTCTATCTCGTCGATCGCGAGCGGCGGCGGATCGTCGGTCACACCGGCATCGGCAGCTCCTCCACGATCGAATTCGAGAAGATCGATCTCTCGCTCGATCCGACCGCGAGCGTCGTCGCGAAGGTGGCCGTCACCGGCATGCCGGTGCTCGTCGAGGACATCGAGACCACGACAGAGCCGGCCGACCGCGCGCTGGCGCGCGCGCTGAACGTGCGCTCGGGTGTGGCGGTGCCGCTCCGCGTGCGCGGGCGCGTCTTCGGTGTGATCCAGGCGGTGTCGAGCCGACCGCACGCGCTCGCGGCCGGGGACATCGAGCTCTTGACCGCCGTCGCCAACCACGTGGCCATGGCCGTCGATCGCGCCGACAGCTTTCAGACGATCGAGGATCTCTCGCGCGGACTCGAGGAGAAGGTGCGCGTCCGGACCGAGCAGCTGCGCGCGGCCAACGAGGAGCTGCAGGCGGCCTACCGCGATCTTCAGGCCACGCAGATGCAGCTGATCCATCGCGAAAAGATGGCCTCGGTCGGCCAGCTCGTCGCCGGCGTGGCGCACGAGCTCAACAACCCGATCGGCTTCGTCTTCTCCAACGTCTCGACGCTCGACGATTTCGTGAAGCGCCTGCGCGCGATGCTCGACGCCTACCGCACCGTGCCCCTGCCCGACGCCGAGGCGGAGCGGATGCAGCGCCAGTGGTCCGAGCTCAAGGTGGACTACGCGCTCAAGTACCTCGACTCGATGACCGAGGGCATCCGCGAGGGCGCCGAGCGGGCGCGAAAGATCGTGCGCGATCTCCGCGTGTTCGCCCGCAGCCAGGACGACGTCTGGCAGGCGGTCGACCTGCACGAGGATCTCGAGTCGAGCTTGACCTTGCTGAACCACCTCTTGAAGGACCGCATCACGATCCATCGCAAGTTCGGCGAGGTGCCGCCGGTCGAGTGCGTGCGCTCGCAGATCGATCAAGTGTTCTTGAACCTGCTCGCCAACGCCGCCCAGGCGATTTCCGACCAGGGCGCGATCACGATCGAGACGCGACGCGAGAACGGCAGCGCGGTCGTCGCGATCAGCGACACCGGCCCCGGGATCGCGCCGGAGATCATCGGGCGTATCTTCGATCCGTTCTACACGACCAAGCCGGTCGGCGAGGGCACCGGCCTCGGGCTCTCGATCAGCTACGAGATCGTCAAGAAGCACGGCGGCCACATCCGAGCCGAGAACGCACCCGGCGGCGGCGCCACGTTCACGGTGTCGGTGCCGCTGAGCCGGTCGAGATAGCGTTGAGCGACGCCGAGACGCTCTTGCTGGTCGACGACGAGCCGCGGGTGCTCGACTCGCTCGAAGCCCTGCTGGCCAGCGACTACCAGGTCCTGCGCGCGCAGCGGGCCGACGCGGCCATCGAGCTTCTGCTCACGAACCCGATCGCGCTGATCATCAGCGATCAGCGCATGCCCGGGATGAGCGGGACCGAGCTCCTCGCCCGGAGCTCTCACGTCGCCCCCGACACCGTCCGCATCCTCCTCACCGGGTTCACCGACCCCGACGCGCTGATGGAATCGATCAACGCCGCGAACATCTACCACTTCATCCCGAAGCCCTGGGACCCGAAGGAGCTGACCCACACGGTGCGCCGCGGGGTCGAGCGCTACCGGCTGACGCGCGAGCGCGAGCGGCTCGTCGACGACCTCGAAGCCAAGAACCGCGATCTGCAGGCCGCCCTGGCCCGGCTCACGGCCGCCCAGAACGATCTGGTGCGGGAGGCGGCGCTGCGGGCCCAGCTGCAGCGCTACGTGTCGCCGCGGCTGGTCGATCTGGCCGTCGCCAATCCGCGGCTGCTCGAGCTGCCGGGCGACTGGCGCGAGGCCACGGTGCTCTTCGCCGACATCCGCGGCTTCACGCAGCTCACCGAGAGCACGGCGGCGCCGACGGTCATCCGGCTGCTGAACGACTACTTCGCCGAGATGATCGAGGTCATCTTCGCGCACCAGGGGACGGTCGAGCAGCTCATCGGCGACGAGATCGTGGCGCTCTTCGGCGTGCCCGAGGGCGCCGAGGACGCGCCCCTCCGGGCGGTCTGCGCGGCGATCGACATGGTCGCCGCGGTGCGCCGGCTCGCCGCCCGCTGGGCGGAGGCCGGCCTGCCCACGTTCGACATCGGCGTCGGCATCAGCTCGGGGCGCGTCATGGCGGGCACGATCGGCTCGGCCCGGCGGCGCGAGCTGATCGTGGTGGGCCGCGCGATGATCGAGGCCGCGCGCATCCAGCGCATGACAAGACTGTTCGACGCGCATATCATCGCGGGCGAGGAGACGTTCCGTCATGTCGACGGTCTCGTGCGCTACCGCCAGCTCGGCACGCCCCGCTTGAAGGGCATCAAGCACCCTCAGGCGCTGTACGAGATCCTCGGCTACCGCGAGTCCGCGCGGCGCGATCCTCTCGCACCCAGCACCGACGAGGAGACTTCGTGGAACTACCGACGATCCTGATCGTCGACGACGAGCCGCGCGTGCTCGACGCGCTCGAGGCCATCCTGGCCGCCGAGTTCGCGGTCGTCCGCGCCAGTGACGGCGCGCAGGCCCTCGCCGTCCTCGAGCGTCAGGACATTGCGGTCATCCTCACCGACCACCGGATGCCCGGGATGACGGGCGTCGAGCTCCTGCGGCACAGCCAGGCGATCGCGCCCCACGCGATCCGCATGGTGCTCACCGCCTATACCGACGTCGACAGCCTGATGGAGGCGATCAACACCGGGCGGATCTACCACTTCATTCCCAAGCCCTGGGATCCCAACGAGCTCCTGGTGGTCGTCCGGCGCGCCGCCGAGCGCTACGAGCTCGCCCGGGAGAACGCGCGGCTCAAGGACGAGCTGGAGCTGGCGTGCAACGCCATGCAGCGCGACGCGGCGGCGGCGCGCGAGCGGCCTCTGTCGCTCGAAAAGCTCGTGGGCGCGCCGTCAGGGCTCCGCGCCGCGGTCGAGCTGGCGCGGCGGGTGCTCGAGAGCGATACGACCGTGCTGCTCCTCGGCGAGACCGGCACGGGCAAGGAGCTGTTCGCGCGCCTGATCCACGAGAACGGCCCGCGGCGGACCGCCCGATTCGTGGCGCAGAACTGCGGCGCGCTCGCCGAATCCCTGCTCGAGTCCGAGCTGTTCGGTCACGCCCGCGGCGCCTTCACCGGCGCGACCGGCGAGCGCAAAGGGCTGTTCGAGGAGGCCGACGGCGGCACGATCTTTCTCGACGAGGTCGGCGAGATGCCGACGCCGATGCAGCTCCGACTGCTTCGCGTGCTGCAGGAAGGCGAGATCCGCCGCGTCGGCACCTCGTCCGATCGCAAGGTGAACGTGAGAGTCATCGCCGCGACCAACGCCGACCTCGAAGCCGAGGTGAGCGGCGGGCGCTTCCGCAAGGACCTCTACTACCGGCTCAACGTGTTCCCGATCCGCCTGCCCGCGCTGCGCGAGCGGTCCGAGGACATTCCGGCCCTCGCGGACTACTTCCTGCGTCTCTATCGCCAGCGCGCCCGGCGCGCGGTGCCGTCGATCTCGCCCGACGCGCTCCGCTGTCTTCGCGCCTATCCGTTTCCCGGCAACGTGCGCGAGCTCGAGAACGAAATCGAGCGCGCCGTCACGCTCGCCGACGACGGCCGGCCGATCGGCCCCGAGCACCTGTCCGATCGTATCCGTCAAACCGGCGAGACGGCGGCGACGAGCCTCACGCTCAACGAAGCGATCGAGCGCCTCAAGGTCCGCATGATCGACGACGCTCTCCGCGAGTGCGGCTCCAAGACCCGCGCCGCCGAGCGCCTCGGTCTCAGCCGCCAGAGCTTGCAGCAGATGCTCCGGCGGCGTCACTCCTAGCGTCTCGCACTACACGCGTTGCGTCGCGGCGGGGTGGGGCTTGGGGTGCTCCCCGCGACCTGCGCGCGCCTCCGCCACGCGGCGACACCACGCACTTCTTCGGACAAGTAAACGTACCTACACAGGTCGCGGGGAGCACCCCAAGCCCCACCCCACCGCGTGTAACCCGCGCAGTCCGCCAGGCTCAGTTAGAGAACTGCGAGCGTAGACATCTGCGAGCGCTTAGCCGCCGGAGCGCGCTTCGGCCGGGACGCGCGCCTCACGCCGCACAGCGCCTGACCTCCGTTGCCACAGGGTGCTACAGGCTCCGCGCGGTTAGCTCTTCGCCGAATCACACGCGTACGCGGGGCGGGGGTGGGCTGGGGGTCGTTCCCGCGACCTGTGTAGGTACGTTTACTTGAACGACAACCGAGTGGCTTCGCCACGTCGCGTGAGGCGCGCGCAGGTCGCGGGAATGACCCCCAGCCCGCCCCCGCCCCGACGCAACGCGTACAAGTCGGTGAAGAAGCTAGACGCTGGCGAGTGCTTCGCGCACGCGGCGCAAGCGAGACAAAGAGGCGAGGACGCGCGTGTGATCGCTGGTGAGGTGGCGGACGATGACGTCGGTGTAGCCGAGGGTAGCGAGCTCGGCGAAGCGCTCGACGACCTGGTCGATGGAGCCCGCGACGAGCGCCGGCGCGGGAATGCCGCGATAGCCGGAGGCGAGGATCTGCGCTTTGACGGCGTCCGCGTCGGCCGCGGATTCGCCGACGTAGATGTCGCGGCGGATCGCGACGGCCTTCGGTGCGCGCCCGTGAGTCTTGCAGCGCTCGAGGTAGAACGCGGCCTGGTCGCGCGCCTCGTCGAACGTAAGCGAGGGCGACGCGAGGAAGCCGTCCGCCAGGCGCGCGGCGCGGTCGATGGCCGGGCGGGCGCTGGCGCCGATCCAGTACTCGACGCTCTCGACCGGTCGCAGCGCCACCTTGGCGTCGCGGAACGTGAAGCGCCCGGACGAGCTCACGGTCTCGCCGCGCAGGAGGCGCTGGACGATCGAGAGCGACTCCTCGAAGGCCGAGGGACGGTACTTCATCGTGGTTCCCATCGCGGCGAACTGCGCCTCGTCGTAGCCGAGCCCGCACTGGAAGATGAAGCGGCCGCGGGCGATCGACGCGAGCGTGCCGACCTGCTCGGCGACCAGCACGGGATTCCAGAGCGGCAAGAGGAACAGGCAGCCGGCCGGCGCGTCGCCCCATTCGGCGAGGAGCCGCCCGAGGATCGGCACGTTCTGGTAGTACGGGCCCGGCGTCGAGTGATGATCGCCGACGAACAGGGAGTCGAGGCCGGCCTGGCGCGCGGCCGCGGTCCGCTCGATCATCCAGCGCGCGCCCTCGCGCGGGTCCTTCACGGCGTGACTGCTGGTCAGCGAGATGCCCACTCTCATCGTCAGGCCCTCCCGCGCGGAGCTTAGCCGATCTTCGAGCCGGGCGCGACGGGCTGGTCGGGATTGAGGAGGATCACCTCACCGGCCGCGTTGTAGGCGCCGAGCACGAGCACCTCGGAGACGAACGGACCGATCTGCTTGGGCGGAAAGTTGACGACCGCGACGACCCGCCGCCCGATCAGCTCGGCGGGCTGGTAGTGCGCGGTGATCTGCGCGCTCGAGCGCTTCACGCCGAGCTCGGCGCCGAAGTCGATCCAGAGCCGGAGGGCGGGGCGGCGCGCCTCGGGAAAGTCCTTCGCGTCGGTGACGACGCCGACGCGCATGTCGACCTTCTCGAAGTCCTGCCAGGAGATCGTCACCGCGCGCGCGCGCCGAGCGAGCCGAGCGTCGTCCCTGGGTAGTAGTACTCGAGGATCTTCTCGGCCTTGTAGCCTTGCTCGGCCATGCCCTTGGCGCCCCACTGCGACATGCCCACGCCGTGGCCGTAGCCGCGGCCCGAGAAGCGCGCCACGCCGCCGTCGAGCGCGACCGCGAACAAAGTCGACTTGACGATCTCGTAGCCGACCATCTTGCGAAAGTCGTTGCCGCGAAGCCGCAAGGCGCTCCGGGTGCCGTGCACGGTCAGGCTCGCCACGCGCAGCGACGCGGTGCGCTCGGTGATCTCGATCGCGGTCACCGTGCCGACGTCGTAGCCGTTCTTTTTGAGAATCTCCGCGAGATCCCCGAGCTTGAGGTCGAGGGTCCAGTAGAAATGCGGCGCCGCCGCCGAGAAGTCGTCGCGGATGGCCTTGAGGGCCGGCATGTTGCGCGCCGCGAAGACCATGCGCGGATCCTCGGTGTAGCCGCCGCTCGCCGAGTGATAGAACGCGGGGAACAGCTCGCCGTCCCAGAGGAGCACCTGCCCGGCGGTGTCGCGCACGGCGTCCCAGATCGGCGACGAGGACGGCACGTGGCCGAGATACATCTGGTGCGTGGTCGACGCGAGCAGATGGTACGGCTTGGCGCCGCTCGAGGCCCGATGGAAGGCCGCGTAGGTACGCGCCACGATCGCCTGCGCGCGCAGGGCATCGAGCGGCCACTTCTCACTGGTCTCGGCCCGCAGCACGCCGACGACGTACTCCTCGAGGTGCAGCTCGTTCACGATCGCGAGGCCGTCGCCGTTGCGGACGATCTCGAGCGTCGCGGGATAGTCGCGTCCGTTGATGCGGATCGGCACGTCGCTGACGAGGCGAAACGCGGGCGCGACGCGGCCGCCGATCTCGACGCCCAGGCCGCTGGGAGTCGCCCGCACGCTGTCGGTGCGCCATCCGGGCCGCGGGCACGCGGCGCAGCCGACTTCGCTCACCTCGATGTTGCTCCCGCGCAGGTCCGCGGCGCGCGCGTTCTCGGCGATGGCGACGCGGATCGTGTCCGCCCCGACCATGGTGGTCGCCGACAGCGCCAGCAGCGCCGCAGCCGCGAAGAGGCTGCTCAACGGCGGCCCATGAAATACAGAATGAGAGTCAGGACGACGCTCAGCACGAGAGAAGTGGCCAGCGGGAAGTAGAAGGTGAAGTTCCCGCGCTGGAAGTGAATGTCCCCGGGCAACCGGCCGATCCAGGGGACTCGCCCGACTAGCAGGAGCACGACCCCCGCCAGAGCGATGAGCAGACCGAAGACGATGAGGATCTTCGCAATGTTTATTGTAGCGAGGTCCATTGTAGCGGGGACCGTGAGGCCGACTTGGACCGAGGGTGGCCTGAAATAGGCGCGACCCGGCTCCGGAAGGCGATGTCCAGTGCTGAGCTGGTCACGAGCCCGGCTTGGTGATCATGGTTCGTCCGCTTCCTCACTCGAAAAGCCCTTGCTGGCCGGGGGCGGCGGCGGGGGGCTGCTTGCCGAGGTGGCGATAGGCTTCGCGCGTGACGCGGCGGCCGTTCGGCGTGCGGACGACGAAGCCGATCTTGAGCAGATAGGGCTCGACGAGCTCGGACAGGGTCTCGGCTTCGTCGTTGATCGTCGCCGCGATCGCCTCGAGCCCGACTGGCCCGCCGCCGTAGTGGTCGACGATGGCGGTCAAGAAGCGCCGATCGAGTCGATCCAGGCCGCGCGCGTCGACGCCCTCGCTGTCGAGCGCGCGGTGCGCGATGTCCTCGCTGATAACGCCGTCGCCCTTGACCTGCGCGTAGTCGCGCACACGGCGGAGCAGCCGGTTCGCGATGCGCGGCGTGCCGCGCGCACGGCGTGCGATCTCCTGGGCGCCGTCGGGCTCGATCCGCGTCTCGAGGATCGCCGCCGAGCGGTTGACGATCCGCGTCAGCTCGGCCTCGGAATAGAAGTCCAGGTGATGGAAGATGCCGAAGCGCTCGCGCAGCGGCGCCGACAGCATCCCCGGGCGCGTGGTCGCCGCGACGAGCGTGAAGGGCTTGAGCGCGTACTTGAGCGTGCGCGCGTGCAGGCCCTTGTCGATGACGAAGTTGACGGCGTAGTCTTCCATCGCCGGATAGAGCAGCTCCTCCACCGCGCGCGGGAGCCGGTGGATCTCGTCGATGAAGAGCACGTCCTTCTCGCCGAGATTCGTCAGGATCCCCATCAGATCGCCGCCCCGCTCGATCGCCGGCCCGGCGGTCGTGATCAAGGTGGTGCCCATCTCGTTGGCGAGGATCCCGGCGAGCGTGGTCTTGCCGAGACCCGGCGGGCCGTAGAGGAGCACGTGGTCCACGCACTCGCCCCGCATCTTCGCGGCGTCGACCGACACGCGGAGACTCGAGACCGCCTGCTCCTGGCCGACGTATTCCTCGAACGTGCGCGGCCGCAGCTGGCGCTCGAATTGCGCCTCTTCGGGGGCCGCGACGCGGCTCAGCATCTTGCCCTCGTCGGCCGGGGCCGACATCACTTCTTCTCTCCGCGATAGATCTCGTCGAACAGCTCTTCGGGCGACATCATGCCGGGGCGCCGGCGCAGCGCGTCGGTGATCAGCTGCGAGGCCTCCGAAGGTCGATGGCCGAGCTGCTTGACCATGATCTCCCACACCATCTCGCGCAGACCGTCGGCGTCGACGGGCGCCGGCGCGGCGGCGACGGGCTCGACCGGCGCGCCTTCGCGGGCCAGCGCGAACTTCGCCACCTTGTTCTGCAGCTGCGCGACCATGTTCTTGGCCTTCTGCGGCCCCACGCCGGGGAGGCCGCGCAGGAACTTCTCGTCCTGGCGCGCGATGGCGGCGGCCAGCTCGCCGACCGGCAGCGCCAGCGCGCGCGCCGCGACCATCGGGCCGATGTCTTTCACCGTGATCAGCTTCTCGAAGAACTCCTTGTCGAGGTCGGACGTGAAGCCGATCAGGACCGGGCGCGGCTGATCGCGCGTGGCGTGGTAGTAGATGACCAGATCGAGCTCGCTCCCCTTCTCGCCGGGGCCGGCGCCGACGTGCTCGATCTGGCGCATCGCGATCGGCGGCAGGTACACCTCGTAGCCGATGCCGCCGCACTCGACCACCACGCGGTCCTCGAGCTTTCGCCGGAGCCGTCCGGTCAATGTCGCGATCACGACAGGCGCCCGCCCAGACGCGAGAAGCCGGTGAGCGCCAGCGCGAGCGCGTCGGCGACGTGCGACGGCGTCGGCAGCGCGTCGAGCTTGAGGATCCGGCGCACGGAGTGCTGCACCTGGTGCTTGGAGGCGGCGCCGGCCGCGGCGACCGCGCGCTTGACTTCGGCCGGCGCCAGCGCCAGCACGGCGACGTCGCACTGCCGCGCGGCCAGACAGATCACGCCGCGCGCGTGCGCCATCAGGAGCGCGGTCCGCGGGAACTTGTACTCGGCGTACAGGTCCTCGAGCACGAGCACCGTCGGCGTGTGCGCCTCGAGCAGGCCGCGTATGCCGTCGTAGATGAGATGGATCCGCGCATCGAGCGGCAGATCCGCGCTCGTCGAGATGACGCCTTTGCCGAGCACCGCGACCCCGCCCGGAACCGGCTCGATCACGCCGTAGCCGGTGCCGACCAGCCCGGGGTCGACGCCGAGGACCTTGAGGCTATGCGGCCGAGATGGCCTCGAGAACCTCGTCAGGAATGTCGTAGTTAGCGTAGACGGACTGGACGTCGTCCAATTCCTCCAGCGCCTCGATCAGGCGCACCACGGACGTCGCGTCTTTGCCTTCGACCCGCACCGTCGACTGCGGCACGAAGCTGACCTGTCCCTCCAGCACGGGCACGCGCGCGCGGCTCAGCGCGTCGCGAACCGCGTCCATTTCAGCAGGCGCGGTGATGATCTCGAAAGCTTTTTCGGCCCGGCGCATGTCGGTCGCGCCGGCGTCGAGCGCTTTGCCGAGGAGATCGTCCTCCTCGATCTTGCTCGAGTCGACCTGGATGATGCCCTGGCGGTCGAACATCCACGCGACGGCGCCCGAGGAGCCCATGTTGCCGCCGAATTTCTCGAACGTGTGCCGGATCTCGGGGCCGGTGCGATTGCGGTTGTCAGTAAGCACCTGGATCAGCACGGCGACGCCGCCGGCCGCGTAGCCCTCGTACGCGATCTCTTCGTAGGACTCGCCCGGCAGCTCTCCGGTGCCCTTCTGGATTGCCCGCTTCACGTTCTCCTGCGGCATGTTCGCTTCCTTGGCGGACTCCATCGCGGCTTTCAAGCGCACGTTGCCCTTGGGATCGCCGCCGCCGTTTCTTGCCGCCACCGTGATCTCGCGGAGGATCTTGGAGAAGAGCTTGCCGCGCTGGACGTCGGTCTTGCCCTTCTTGCGCTTGATTTGCGACCACCGGGAGTGCCCTGACATCGTCCTACCCTCTTTCGTTGGCCAGCATCGTCTTGAGTGCCTTCACCCGCTCGAGCCGCTGCGCGCGCCGCGCGAGCGCGGCTTCCCATCGCCGCCGCCCCCCCGCGGTCGCGGGCGTGTACGGCGGACACGGGCGCGGGCGCAGGTCGGGCCCGAGGTGCACGTACGTGACGAACGCCGTGCACGCGTGGCGGACCTCGCCCGACCACGGGACCTCGGCCAGCACCTTCACGCCGACCTCGAGCGACGAGGTACCGACGTGATTCAGCGCGGCCTTGAACGTGACCACCTCGTGCGTGAAGATCGGCGAGTAGAAGTCCATCGCGTCCACGCACGCTGTCATCACGAGCCCCTTGCAGTATCGCATCGAGAGGATGCCGCCGGCCTCGTCGAGCGCCATGAGCATCTTGCCCACGAACATCGTGTTGCCGAACAGCGCGTCCTCGGGCAGGACGACCCGGACCGACTCGAACCGCCAGCTCGGGTCGGCATCGCTGAGGTCCAGGTCCGTCTCGGGGCCCTCGCTCTGGCGAGAAGCCTTCCTGGCGAACCGCGCCAGCCGCTGCTCGCGTCGCTCTCTGGCCGCCTCGACCAGGGCCGCCTCGGCGGCGTCCCGGGGACGGATCTTAGCCTCGACCGGCCGCGGACGCACGCTCTCATCGACTTTCACGAAGACCAGGTGCGAGTTGAGGGTGACCTGCCGCTCCCCGGTCGTGACGTCTTCCGCGAAGACCCGGACGCCGACCTCGAGGGAGCTCGTGCCGACGTACTCGACACCGGCCCTCAGAATGGCGATCCGGCCGACCTTCACCGGGTGGAGGAAGTCGATGTCGTCCATCGCGCCGAGGACCACCGTGCCCCGCGCGACCCGTGAGGCCGCCAAGGTTCCGGCCTTGGTGATCCATTCCATCATCCGCCCGCCGTGGATCTGCCCCGGGCCACCGGCGTGCTCCGGAAACACCCACTCGATCATCTCGACCGTGGTGTCGGCGATCGACAGCATGCGTCAGCGGGTGGCGCCGGGAGCAGGCGCGGCGGCGGGCGGGACCTCGAAGCCGACCGTATCGAGGCGGTGGATGCCCGTCGGGTGCAGACGCAGACCCTTCACGTCAGCACGGACGACCGCCCACTGCAGGCGGACGTAGATCGGCAGCCACGGCAGCTCCTCCGCGAGCATGGCCTGCCCGCGCTGGTAAAGCCGCTGCCGCTCGGAGCGAAACGCGAGCTGGCTGGCCCGGATCAGCACGTCGTCGAGCCGTTGATTCCGGTAGAAGGAGAAGTTCTGCGCGCGGGGGCCCTTCGCCGCCGCCTCGCTGGTCGAGAGCGGATACAGCAGGAGATGCGGATCACCGCCCGCCACCGTCGCCTCGGTCAGCGCCATGTCGAACGCGCCGGCCTGCATGAGCGAGCGTGCGGTCGCCTCCGGCTCGGGCTGGACATTCAGGAGCAAGTCGTCCGTGCCCAGGAGCAGCTGAATCGTCTCGGCGAGCTTGGGCAGGTTGAGCGGCGTCGTCGTCGCCGGAACCAGCAAGGTGGGCTTGGTGTCCTTCGGCCACCGGCTCTCCTTGATGAGCGCCTTCACTGTCGTCCGGCTGCCGCCGAGGATCGGCGACCCCTCGCGGCGTCCCCACACCCCCGGCGGGAGGAACGATTGGAGCGGCACCGCCGCTCGCTCGAGCGTCTGACCGAGGATGGCCGGATCGAGTGCGGCGGCGACCGCCTGGCGCAGGGTGCGCCGAGAAAAGGGCTCCTTCTCGGTCTGGAACGCGAGATAGCCGATGCGAAGACTCGGCGCCGATAGCGCGCCCTCGGCACGGCGCGGCGGCGCCGTCGGGAACCAGATGTCGAGCGACCGCGAGTCGAGCTCGGACTCGGCCTGGTCGTCGGCGCTGACGTCGAGGAACACCAGCCGCTCCGATCTGGGCGGTCCCCCCCAGTAGCCGGGCATCGCCTCGAGCGCCAGACGCCCGACCGAGGCGTCGACCAGGCGATAGGGCCCCGTGCCGATCAGACGCCCCTGAGCGTCCGTGGACTGCGAAGGCTTGGCGATCGCGAGCGCCGGATGGGCGAGCACCGTCAAAAGCGGTGCATAGGGTTGGACCAGCGCGATCTCAACCGTGCGGGAATTGGGCGCGCGAACCTCTTTGACGACGCCAGGCATGCCGCGCAGGAGCACCGGCCACGTCTTGTTCACGCCCTGCCCCTCGGGACGCAGCTGCCGCTCGAAGCTGGCGGCGATCTCGAGCGCGGTCAGCGGACTGCCGTCGTGGAATTTGACGCCCTCGCGGACGTTGAACGACCAGACCAGTCCGTCGCGCGAGACGTTCCACCGAGTGGCCAGCGCCGGCTCCACCTCGGTGCTGCCCTCGCGCCAGGCCACGAGCGTGTCGAAGACCTGACGCGCGATGAGCGGGCTTATGCCCTCGAGCGCCGCGCCCGGGTCGAGCGCCGACGGCACGCCGGGCGCGCCGATGCGGAGCTCGCGGCGGACGACCTGGGTCGGCAGCACGCCCTGGCCAAGCGCCTGCGTGAGCATCGGTTGGGTAACCAAGAACGTCACAAGGAACGTCACGAGCGGAGCCAGAACGGCAGCGACGCGACCGAACAACGGCGCGGGCATCACCGTCTCTTATACGTGGAACCCATTATTCACGCCACTCGTTTCGAGAGCGGGGAACACGCGAGCGCTCGGGTACAGAAATTGCTCCCGTTTTCGAGCTAAGGCCGAGCGTGAGGTGCCCGTAGTGGCGGGGGAGCCACACCGATGGCGAAAAACACAGAAAATTCAACATGTCAACCGGCGGTAAGACACCTGCCAACCTTGACTTTCTTTTTTGTCGCCGCCTATACTTCGAGCACACGACAAATGTCTGTGCATGAGCGGCGAACAGGGGGTCAAGTGAGAAGGGATGGGCTATGAAGGAGTTCGACAAGAAGAGTAGCCCGAGCAGAGAGGGCTTCTCGAAGTTCCTTCCCGCCTCTATGTCGGATTCGAGCACACGTCGCCGTCTCACGGAGTACGAAATCCAAGTGCAAGACCTTCAGGCATATATCCGATCGCTGGAAGCCGAGACCGTCCACCTCCGCAAGAAGCTCGAGGACACGCCGAAAGACTTCATGGTCCTCGAGAACAAGCTGCGCGAGGCGAACCGTCAGCTCGTGCAGGCCTTCAACCAGAACGAGAAGCTCGTGAACGCGCTCTACGAGGCGCGTGAGCAGATCACCGCGCTCAAGGAAGAGGTCGACAAGCTCTGCGCCCCGCCCTCGACGTACGGCGTCTATCTCGCCGCGAACGAGGACAACACCGTCACGATCCTCTCGCAGGGCCGCAAGGTGAAGGTCAACCTCCATCCG
>DATEMW010000489.1:0-2004 GCA_035275385.1 Candidatus Methylomirabilota bacterium
CAGATCGCCGCGATGTGGCGCTACCGGACCATGCGCCTGGGCGAGCTCGTCGGGCCGGTCAGCTCGCCGGCAGGGTGATGCCGAGCTTCTCGAGACGGGGCCGCACGCGGTCGGTCAGAAGCCCCAGCCGCGCGAGGTTCGACACCATCGCGGTGTGCATGTCCTTCTTGAAGTACTTTCTGAAGGGCGCGTAGTCGTTGGCCGCAGCGGTCTCGCGCCGGTACCGCTTGACGTCGTCGATCTGGCGCGGGCTGAAGCCGACGTCCTGATACGCCTCGAGCGGAAAGAATCCCAGCAGGGTCTTCTCGAGCGCGAAGCACGTGTAGTCCTCGAGCTCGCGCCGCTCGGACTCCGAGGCCTCGTCGACCACACGGGGCAGCGAGAGCATGCCGAAGCCCATGTGGCGCGACTCGTCCTGGAGGATCTTTCGGCAGATCGTGCCCAGGACCGGATCGACGGCGCTCTCGCTCATCATCTTGAAGAGCGCGACCGCGAAGGTCTCGGCGACGAGCTGCAGCGCGATCGTCTTGAGATACCAGCGGCTCTCCGACAGGATCGAGTCGAAGAGATCCTTCTCGTTGACCGGCATCGGATAGGTCAAGCCCTCGAGTCGGTCGGCGAGGTAGCGGCTCAGCACCTCGTTGTGGCGCGCCTCGTCGAGCACCTGCGTGGCCTGGAAGAATTTCTGATCCGCGCCCTGCACGATGTCGACCATCTGGCTGCAGGCCAGGAGCGCGCCCTGCTCGCCGTGCATCAAGACGGAGAGGCGCCAGGCGGCGATGCGGCGGTTCAGCGCGACCTTGTCGGCCTCCGGCAGGCTCTCCCACAGCGGGCTTCCGTAGATGTCGATCAGCTCGTCCGCGATCACGCGCCCGTCGGACGGGAACGGATCGGTCCAGGGGATGTCCTTCGAGGCGTTCCACTGGTCTCGCTTGGCGTTCTCGTAGAGCCGGCGCATGTCGGCCTCGGAGACGCCATATTCGAGGGTAAACGTCGTCGTGAACGCCGAGGGGACCTGGAAGGGTTTCATTGAGGCAGAATAGCAGAGTGACAGCGTGCCCGCCATGACAGAGCACCGCGACGAGATCGGCGCGCACATGTCCATCGCGGGCGGCCTGCATCTGGCCCTCGAGCGCGGCCGCGAGCTCAGCTGCGGCGCGGTTCAGATCTTCTTGAAAAACCAGCGTCAGTGGGCAGCCAAGCCGCTGACGTCCGAAGAGGCGCAGACCTTTGCGGCCGCCCGCCGCGCAAGCCGGATCCGCCACGTCTTCGCCCACTCGAGCTACCTGATCAATCTGGGCAACCCAGACCCGGCCCTCTGGGCGCAGGCGGTGACCGCGTTCACCGACGAGCTCGAGCGCGCCGAGGCGCTGGCCCTGGCGTGTGTCGTGATCCATCCGGGCTCGCACATGGGCGCCGGTATCGAGGTCGGATTCGCCCGTGTGGTCGCGGCACTCGACGAGTCGCTCGCGCGCACCGCGGGCTATCGCGTCAAGGTCGCGCTCGAGAACACCGCCGGGGCGGGCAACACGATCGGACGGACGTTCGGCGAGCTGGCGACTTTGATCGACCGCGCGGCTCGGCCGGAGCGGATCGGCGTGTGCCTGGACACCTGCCATCTGTTCGCCGCGGGCTACGACATCCGCACCGCGGGCGGCTACCGGCGCGCGCTGGCCGAGTGCGAGGCGACCATCGGCCGGCGTCGCGTGATCGCGTTTCATCTCAACGACGCCAAGGCGCCGCTCGGCTCCGGGCTCGACCGCCACGAGAATATCGGCCGCGGCCTGCTGGGCCTGGCGCCGTTCCGGCTCTTGCTCAACGATCCGCGCTTCGCTCGCGTGCCCAAGGTCCTGGAGACGCCCAAGGAGCCGGAGCCGACCGCCGATCTGCGCAATCTCGCCACGCTCCGACGGCTACGGCGTCGGCGCGGTCGCCGCGCCTAACGCAGCTCGAAGTCGAGGTTCGCGGTGGCCCGAGGCCCGATCACGACCTCTCGCGACACGA
>DATEMW010000490.1:0-3028 GCA_035275385.1 Candidatus Methylomirabilota bacterium
ATGTCGCTCGTGCCCGCTCGAACCGACCGTCTCCTCCTCGCGAACGCGATCATGGGCCAGTTCCTCACGGGCGTCGCGACGCGGATCTTCATCGTCTCGCTCCCCACCCTGGCCGTCGCGCTGAATACCGACATCATCGCGATCTCGTGGGCGCTGATCGTCTATCAGCTCGCCGGCATCAGCCTCTCGGTGGTGTTCGGACGGCTCGGCGACATTCACGGCCGCTATACGATCTACGGGCTCGGCTTCGCGATCATGACCGTGAGCTTCGTGCTCTGCGGCCTGGCGCCCAACGCATTCTTGCTGATCGTGTTTCGCCTCGTGCAAGGGCTCGGCGCCGCGATGGTCGCCTCGGCGACGCGCGTCTTGGCGATGGAATCGATGCCGGAGCACGCGCAAGGCCGGGCCAACGGCTACATGACGATGGGGTTTCACTCCGGCCTTCTGATCGGGCCGCCGCTCGGCGGGCTCGTGATCGATCTCCTCGACTGGCGCTGGATCTTCTTTCTGATGGTGCCGATGGGCGTCCTCGGCGTCGTGCTGACGGTCATGCGTGCCCGCAAGCCGCGTGTGGCGGCGCCGGTTGGGCGCGCGCCGTCGATCGACTATCTGGGCGCCGCGCTCCTGATCGCGCTCACGGTCATGCTCACACTGTTGCTCGACCGGCGCAGCGTCGAGGCGCTCGGCCCCGAGCGCGCGGCCGTCATGGCGCTGGTCTTCGCCGGCACGCTCGTCGGCTTTCTGGCCCACGAGCGGCGGACCGTGAGCCCGGTCGTGAACCTCGCGCTGTTCAAGATTCGCATGTTCACGTTCAGCGTCCTGAGCCTCCTGCTGATCGCGACGACGATCAGCGTGATGAGCTTCCTCATGCCGTTCTACATCCAGGACGTGCTGCACTTCTCGCCGTCGTTCATGGGGTTGATCTTCCTGGCGGCGCCGGTGTTCACGGTCGGGCTCGCGGCGGTCAGCGGCCGGCTGACCGATCGGATCGGTCCGCGTATCCCCGCCTCGATCGGCGTCCTGGCCACGATGGCGGCTTTCGCCATCGGGCTCCTGCTGCGCGTGGACTCGCACTGGATCCTGCCGACGCTCATGATGGTGCTCCTGGGCGTCGGCTCGGGGTTCTTCAACACGCCGAATCAGGCGGCGATCATCGGCTCGGTCCCGCGCGAGTATCGGGGTTTCGCGACGGGCATGGTGCAGACGATCTTCGGCATCTCGGCTCTGCTCGGGATCTCACTCGGCGGCGTGCTGCTGACCCTCGCCTTCCGCTACTACTCGGGCGTCGCCGACGCCACGCCGAGCCCGGCGAACCCGCGCGCCTTCGTCGCGTCGATGAACCTCGCGTATCTCGCCTGCCTGCTGCTCATGGCCGTCGCGCTGTTCCCGTCGTTCCTGCGCGGGGGGACGAAGATCGAGGCCGCGGCGTCGCCGAGCTGAGCCGAGCGTCATCCGACCGAGCGACGGTCGTGGCGCCGTGCTACGCTGTCGCCCGCACACTCGTCCCGAGCGACGTGGAGGGTCACATGAAGTACGGCGTGGTGCTCCCGATCTGGCAGCTCACGATCGCCGAAGCCGAATCCTTGACGACGCGCGCGGAGTCGCTGGGGCTCGACGGCGTCTTCGTCCCCGATCACATCCTGGCCAAGCCCGCCACGACCCAGCACTACGGCGGGCACTGGCCGGACCCGTTCTCGCTCCTCGCGTTTCTCGCCGGGCGGACGCAGCGCATCAATCTGGGCGCGAGCGTGATCGTGCTCCCCTACCGGAACGCGCTCGTGGCGGCGAAGGCGGCGGCGACGGTCGACCAGGCGTCGGGCGGTCGGTTCATCTTCGGCGTCGGCGTTGGCTGGGACGAGGCCGAGTTCACCGATCTGAAATTGCCGTTCCGCGAGCGGGGTCGACTGAGCGACGACTACATCCGCGCGATCAAGGCCGCCTTCGCCAGCGACATGCCGGAATACAGGGGCGGCTTCGTGAGCTTCGGCGGCGCGACGTTCTCACCGCGGCCCGTGCAGCGTCCGCATCCGCCGATCTGGGTCGGCGGCTCGCCGGGCGCCGTCTCCGGTCCGGCGGTCCGTCGGTGCGCCGAGCTCGGCGACGCCTGGCACCCGCTGGCGCTGAGTCTCGACGACATCGAGAAGGGCTACGCGACCCTGCGCGATCTCGCCTCGCGCAGCGGGCGTCGCGGCGCGCTGGGTTTGGCGCCGCGCAATCTGCTCGACCTGACCGACGCGACCAAGGGCAGCGGCCGCGCGGCGTTCCAGGGCTCGGTGGCCGAAGTCGCCCAGGACATTCGCCGCGTACGCGGCCTCGGCGCCGAGTGGATGACGTTCGATCTGCCGCGGGCCGGCGTGCCGACCATGGTGCGCGCGATGGAGCGCCTCGCGGGCGAGGTCAAGCCGGCCGCCGCGTAGCGCGCCGGCGCCGCTCGCGCCGCACCCCACAGAAGAGTCGTCGTCCACAGGAGATCGCCGATGGATCACTACGACGTGGCCGTGATCGGGCTCGGCATCGTGGGCGCCTCGGCGGCCTATGCCGCCGCGTGGGCGGGAGCCAGGGTTCTCGCTCTCGACGCCGCAGCGCCCGGCGGCGGGACCAGCGGCACCTCGTTCGCGTGGCTCAATTCGGTCAGGAAGGAGCCGGACGTCTACTACGGTCTCAACGCCGCGGGGATGACCGCGCACCGTGAGCTCTCGCGTGAGCTGGGCGGCGACGCCGGCTATCACGATGGCGGCTCGCTCGAGTGGGCCGAGGGCGAAGACGAAGAGCGCGAGCTTCGCGAGCGCGTCGCTCGGCTCGCCGGCCGGGGCTACCCGGCCGAGTGGATCACCCGCGAGCGTGCGATCGCGATGGAGCCCGGCCTGGCCATTCCCGAGCGGATCTGCGAAGTCGCCTTCTACGCCGCGGACGCGTGGCTCGACGCCCCGAGGCTGATCGGCCGCCTGCTGACCGCTGCCGCGGCGCGCGGCACAGCGGTTCGCGAGCGCGCGCCCGTCGCGCTGACTGCGCGCGGGGGCCGGATCGA